>NZ_JBKBCT010000168.1:0-629 GCF_050871525.1 Kineococcus auxinigenes
GGCCACGGTGGAGGTGGCGTCGAACGACAACGCGGCGGCGGGTGGGTCGAGTGCGCTTTATTTCACTTTGCAGCGTCTCGAGGCTGGGGGGTGGTTCAGGGTTGTGGTCGGGGTCGAGCGGGTCCATGGGCGGCGAAGCGTTGTCGGGCTTGGGTTTCCGGGCCTGTTGGAAAACGCGAAAAAGTGACGTTCTCGAAAGCGTACATTAATTTCACAGTACATGATAAGAATACTTATCAACCACAGTAAAAAGCGCACTTCACTCGATGGAGTGCGCTTTTAGGCATGTTAGAATCAGCCCAATAGCCTCCATCCAGACCGAAATGTCGTCGCCGACCTCAAAAATGGCGGCCCAGCGCCAAGACTGGGACACTGCCGAAAGCCGCTGCGCTGAGCGTCGCGAGCTGGCAGGCGCGGCGGCCAGCGCGGCGGTCGCGGTAGAAGAGGGGGTAACCGTGCGCTTCCGGCCGATCGGACGGACGGACGTCGATGCTGCAGATCGCTGGACCTTCGGAGGCTATGCCCCAGGCTGGCTATGGTCCCGCGAGTTGACACGGGCTCGCCGTCGGCCGCGCCGCGTGGAGGCCGCCGTTTATGCGGAGTTGCCGGATCACACGCATGTCTTGTGT
>NZ_JBKBCT010000035.1:0-38608 GCF_050871525.1 Kineococcus auxinigenes
CCCCCCCCCCCCCCCCCCCCCCCCCCCCCCCCCCCCCCCCCCCCCCCCCCCCCCCCCCCCCCCCCCCCCCCCCCCCCCCCCGCCCGCGAGGCCGTGCGTTCAGGCGGCGGCGCGGGGGGCGGCCGCAGGAGCCTCGGCGCCGTCGGCGACCGCTGCCGCGGCGGCCTCCACGGCCTCGACCGCACCGGCGGCCCGCGGGCGGGCCAGGCGCCGCACCGCGGCGGCGCCCCAGGTCAGCGACAGCAGCAGGGCGGCGACCGCCTCGGGCCAGCGCATCGCCGCGGCGGAGGCGGCGCCCGCAGCGAGCAGCGCGACGGCGAGGACGGCGTCGCCGATCCCGGTCCAGCGTCGGTCCACCACGACCTCCCTCGTCCCGTGCGGGTGGTGCTCCTGCTCCTACCCCCACTGTACGTCGACAAACGGTTTTCGGCGGGCCGAAATCTCTGGTCGCCCGTGCGTCGCCCCCGGTGCCGGGGCGCAGGTGGCAAGCTGACCCCGTGCTCCGCCCCGCCACCCCGGCCGCCGAGGACTGCCTGAAGGCGGTCTACGCCGCGGGGGAGTGGTCGGACGAGAAGATCACCCTCTCCAGGCTCGCCCAGGCGCTGGGCGTGTCCCCCTCCACCGCCTCCGAGGCCGTGCGCAAGCTCACCGACGCCGGGCTCCTGCGCCACGAGCGCTACGGCGGCGTGGAGCTCACCGACGCCGGGCTCGCCCAGGCCCTCGGAGTGGTGCGCCGCCACCGGCTCGTCGAGACCTTCCTCGTCGCCGACCTCGGCTACTCCTGGGACGAGGTCCACGAGGAGGCCGAGGTCCTCGAGCACGCCGTCTCCGACCGGATGCTCGACCGCCTCGACCGGCGCCTGGGACACCCCGAGCGCGACCCGCACGGCGACCCCATCCCGCGCCCCGACGGCACCGTCCCGCACCCCGGCGCGCACAGCCTGGCCGACCTGCCCGAGGGCGCCGCCGGCTCGGTCGCCCGCATCTCCGACGCCGACCCCGACGTCCTGCGCTACTTCGCCGACCTCGGCATCGGCCTGGACCTGCGGGTGCGGGTCCTCAAGCGCCGCGAGTTCGCCGGCACCACCGTCGTGCGCCTGGGCGAGGGGCCCGGCGCGCGCGAGGTCGACCTCGGCGACCCGGCCGTGGCCGCGATCTGGGTCCTGCCCGCCCGGTGAGCGCGCACCCGCACGGCCCGGCACCCCGCCGCGAGGTCCCCGACCCGGCGGGCTCCGTGCGCGACGCGCACGGTCGCCTGCACGCCCCCGAGACCCGCGACGTCACCGTCGTGGGCAGCGTCAACGCCGACCTGGCCATCGCGCTGCCCGCGCTGCCGCCCGCCGGGCAGACCGTCCGCGGCGCCGACGCCGTGCGCGGCCCGGGCGGCAAGGGCGCCAACCAGGCCGTGGCCGCCGCACGCCTCGGCCGCAGCACCGCGATGGTCGCCGCCGTCGGCGACGACGCCGACGGCCGCGCGCTGCGCGCCGCGCTGGCCGCCGAGGGCGTGGACGCCGAGCACGTCACCGCGGTGGACGCGCCCACCGGCGTCGCCGTCGTCCTCGTGCACGGCGGGGAGTCCACGATCGTGCTGAGCCCGGGTGCCAACGACCACCTCGACGCCGCGCGCGTGCGGGCCGCCGCCGAGGTGGTCAGCGGCGCCCGCGCGGTGCTGCTGCAGTGCGAGGTGCCCGACGCCGCGCTGGTGGCCGCCGCCGGCCTGTGCACCGGGCTGCTCGTGCTGAACCCCGCCCCCGCGCGCCCGCTGCCGGCGGAGCTGCTGCGGCGCACCGACCTGCTGGTGCCCAACGCCGGGGAGCTGGCCGTCCTGGCCGGGCAGGACGTCGCCGCCGACGTCGACGGCCTGGTGCGCCAGGCGCGCGCGGTGCGCCCCGACGGCACCACGATCGTCACCCGCGGCGCGCTCGGCTGCGTCGTCGTCACCCCCGCCGGGGTCGCCGAGGTGCCCGCCGAGCCCGCCGACGCGGTGGACGCCACCGCCGCCGGCGACAGCTTCGTGGCGGCCGTCGTGGACGCCCTGCTGGGCGGGGCGGGGCTGGTGGACGCGGCGCGCTGGGCGGTGCGGGTGGCGGCGGTGACGGTGGGCCGGGCGGGTGCCGCCGCGTCGCTGCCGCGCCGCGCGGAGGTCGAGCAGCACCGGATCGAGCAGGCCCGGATCGAGCAGGACACGGACGAGCAGGAGGTGGCGCGGTGAGCGTCGGGTGGGGTTTCGTGGGGACGGGCGGCATCGCCCGCACGGTGGCGCGGGCGATGGAGCTCGCCGACGGCGGGGAGCTCGTGGCGGTGTGCTCGCGCGACGAGAGCCGGGCCCGGACCTTCGCCGACGAGCACGGCGCCGCGGGCGCGTACGACGACGTCGCGGCGCTGCTGGCCGACCCGGCCGTCGACGCGGTGTACGTGGCCACCACCCACCCGCAGCACCACGCGCCGGCGCGGGCGGCGCTGCTGGCCGGCACGCCCGTGCTGGTGGAGAAGCCGATGACCGTCACCGCCGCCGCCACCCGGGACCTGGTCGCCACCGCCCGCGAGCGCGGCGTGTTCTGCATGGAGGCGTACTGGACGCGGTTCCTGCCGCTGACGCGCGAGCTGCTGGACGTGGTGGCCTCCGGCGCGATCGGCGAGGTCCTGTCGGTGCACGCCGACCTGGGCTTCCCCGCGCCGCAGTCGGCGCGGCGCTTCCACGACCCCGCCATCGGCGGCGGTTCGCTGCTGGACCTGGGCCCCTACCCGGTCGGGCTGGCGCTGACGCTGCTGGGCACGCCCAGCGCGGTGCGGGCCGCGGGCTCGCTGACGCCGTCGGGCGTGGACCGGCAGGTGGCGCTGGCGCTGTCGTGGGAGTCCGGGGCGGTGGCGGCGCTGTCGACGACGATCGCCGCGCACGCCTCCTCGCGCGCCTGGATCGAGGGCGACGCGGGCTGGATCGAGGTGGACGCGCCCCTGCACTCCGGCCGCCGCTTCACCGTGCACCGCCGGGGCGAGGGCGCCGGCGAGCCCGAGGTGCGTGAGAACCCCGTCGAGCACGGGCACCGGTTCATGCTGGAGCACGTGCACGAGTGCCTGGCGGCGGCCCGCACCGAGAGCCCGCTGGTGCCGCTGGACTTCTCGGTGGACCTGGCGGACGTGTTCGAGCAGGCGCTGCGGCAGGTGGGCGCGGCACGCGCCGACGAGCTGGGCTGAGCACCCCACCCGGACGCGTCACCCGGACGGACGTTGCTCCGTCCGGGTGACGGGGCCTCAACCCGACCCTCGTCCTTGGGACACTCGACGTGACAGAACATCGACAACGAGTGAGCTGGAGGCGATCGTCGTGCGGATCGGATCGGTGACCACCCCCGTGGCGGTGCGCAGCACCGTCCGCCCCGAGGCGCTGGCGAACGTCACGCCCGTGCAGCGCATCACCCCGGACTACGTCCACGAGGACCCGCTGGACGAGCTGACGCTCTCCGACCGGACCCTCATCGCGCACCTGTACGGCCCCTCGCTCGACCTCGACGAGCTCGAGGGCACCCCCGTCGCCCAGCTCGCGGCGGAGATCAACCGCGAGCGCCGGGCCGGCACCGTGCCCGCCGAGCGGGACCTGACCGCCGACGACGTGCGCCGCATCATCGGCCGGCTCACCCTCACCAGCCCGCGCCCGGTGCCGGTGGACGTGCAGCTGCGCCTGATGACGTTCCTCGGCGCGGGCGGCGAGCGCCACCTCGACGTCGTGCTCTGACCCCTCCTGCCCTCGGTGGCCGGCCACCCCCGACGGGCGCCCCGCCGACGCCTCGGGCCCTCCTGTGGCACGTTGGACACGTGGCGGAGTCCTCGGTGCCGGGTGGACCAGTGACGGAGGTGCGCCTGCTCGGCGTGCCGCTGCGGACCCGGGAGCACCTGAGCCGGTACACGGAGGGCCTGCTGCGGGAGCTCGCCCTCGTGCGGATCAGCGGGCAGCAGGGCTCGGGCTCCTCGTTGCCGGAGCGGCTGCTGGAGCTGGCCGCGGAGCTGGAGACCACCTACGCCCCCTACCGGGCCCAGCGCGCCCAGGACATGGACGACGCCCTGGCGGCCGGGGTGGAGTTCTTCGACGCCACCTACCTCGCCTCGAAGGCGTCGGCCGGCTACGTGCGCCACCTGCAGGAGGTGCTGGAGGAAGCGGACGAGTACTGCCGCGCCGAGCACCTGCTGACCCTGCCGATCGACGAGGAGCTCCTCGCCTTCCGGCGCTGGCTCTTCGGTGAGATCTCCCGCCAGCTGGCGGGACAGGACCCCCACCCGTGGCGCGGGCCCGAGCGCCGGGACCGGCCCGGCGCGGACTCGGCGGCGGCACCCCCTCCCGTCTCGTCACCCACCCCCGCCCGCCCCTCCGCACCCGTCGCCGCGGGGCCCGCCACCGCCGGGGGAGCGGAGGCAGCCGCGAGCGGGGTGGTGGGTCAGCCCCTCCACCTGACCTCCCTCGCCGGCGCCGTGGCCGCAGCTCGGCGCTACGTGCGGGAGACCCTGCGCCGCCTCGACGCCGAGGAGGCCGAGGAGTGCGCCGAGCTGGGGGTCTCCGAGCTGGTGACCAACGCGGTGCTGCACGCGCGGACCGACTTCACCGTCACCGTGCGGCTCGTGCCCACCGGGCGCATCCGCGTGGAGGTCGCCGACTCCTCACCCGTCCCCGTCCAGTCGCGCCGGTTCGGGGCCACGGCGACCACCGGGCGCGGGCTCCGGCTGGTCGCGGCCGCGTCCCTGGACTGGGGCACCACCGCCCTGCCGGCCGACCTGGGACCCGGCAAGGTCGTCTGGTTCGAGCCGGCGACGACCGTGGCCGGCGCCGCCTCCCCCGCCGAGGAGTGGAGCGGGGAGATCGAGGAGCTCCTCTAGCCTCGACCTGGCGTGCGGTGGTCCCGCGCCTGCCCGCGGCCTCCGGGGTCCCGGTCGCCGACCGGCCTACGTGCGCTCCGTCGTGGCGGGGATGGGCTCGACGCGCGTGATGCCCTTCCAGCCCCGCTGCGCCAGGAGGACGAGCAGTCGCTCGGCGGCGGGGGAGGTCCGGGCCGCAGCGGCGTCGAGGAGGGCGACCACCCGGTCGTCGAGCCCCGCGCCGCCGACGTCGCCGGACTCGAACGCCCGCGTCGTGATGCGGTCGAGGATGTCGGCGACCTCGACCACGCGCGGGTCCTCGGCGGTCCAGTCGAGCGCACCGCTGAGCAAGCCGTAGAGCCGGAGCACGTCGGGGTGGTCCAGGTCCTCGTGCTTCTTCGCGATGACGGCGTCGATCCGGTCGGGCACCTGGGCCGCGACCACGATCCAGGCGTCGCGCTCCTTCTCGACGTAGCGCTCCTCCACGCCCAGGCTCCGCAGCCGGTCGAGGTAGCCGACCACGCTCGCCGGGAGCGCGAGCTGCTCGCCGGCGGCGAGCCGGGCGAGCCGCTCGCGCGTGCCCCGCAGCTCGCGGACCTCGGCCCGCAGCCGTCGATCGATCTGCCGGACGCCCTCGGCGAACTCCTCCGCACCGGCGTCCAGGAGGTCCTCCACCTGGGCCAGCGGAACCCCGGCGCCGGCGAGGACGTGGATGCGGATCAGCCGCACCACCGCGGCGGCGTCGTAGCTGCGGTACCCGGAGCGGTCGCGCTCGGGCTCGGGCAGCAGACCGATCCTGTGGTAGTGCCGCACCGCTGCGACGGTCACCCCGGCGTAGGCGGCGAGCTGGCTGATCGTGAGCACGCCATCCACCCTGCCTCAGGCGATCTTCCGCCGGTAGGTGGTCATCGCGACGACGTGCGCGACCACGAGGGCGCCGACGCACCAGGCCAGCGCGACCCGGACGTCGCCGGCGACGGGCTGCCCGGCGAACAGGTCGCGGATCGTGTTGACGATCGAGGTGGCCGGCTGGTGCTCGGCGAACCAGCCCACCGGTCCTGGCATCGACGCCGTGGGGACGAACGCGGAGCTGATGAACGGCAGGAAGATCAACGGGTAGGAGAACACGCTCGCGCCCTCGACCGACGTCGCCGACAGCCCCGCGATCACCGCGACCCAGGTCAGGGCGAGGGTGAACAGGACGAGGATGCCGGCCACCGCGAGCCAGTCCAGCACCCCCGCCCCGGTGCGGAAGCCCATCAGGAGCGCGACGCCCACCACGACCACGACCGAGACGGCGTTCGCCGCCAGCGAGGTCAGCACGTGCGCCCACAACGCGCAGGAGCGGGCGATCGGCATCGAGTGGAACCGGTCGAAGATCCCGCTCTCCAGATCGTTGAACAGCCGGAACGAGGTGTAGGAGATCCCCGTGGCGACAGTGATGAGCAGCACCCCGGGCAGCACGTAGTCGATGTAGGAGCCCGCGGCCTCGGGGCCGGTGTCGATCGCGCCGCCGAACACGTGGACGAACAGCAGCATGATCGCGATCGGCACGACCGCGGTCGTGATGATCGTGTCGGGGCTGCGCGTGATGTGCTTCAGCGACCGCCCGGTCAAGGCGGCGGTGTCGGTGAGGAAGTGCGTCGCCACGATCGTCCCCTAACTCGTCCCAGAACTCGTGCGGCGGTCGGTCGCGCCGGTGCTGCTCCCCGCGTCGCGGACGAGGGCGAGGAAGACGTCCTCCAAGGAGGGCTTCTTCTCGACGTGCTCGACCTCGGCGGGGGGCAGCAGTTCCCTCAGCCCGTCCAGGGTGTCGTCGACGACGATGCGTCCCCGGTGCAGGATCGCGATCCGGTCGGCCAGCACCTCGGCCTCGTCGAGGTGCTGCGTGGTCAGCAGCACGGTCGTCCCGCGCTGCGCCAGTTCCCTGATGCTCTGCCACACCCCGGCGCGCGCCTGCGGGTCCAGCCCGGTGGTCGGCTCGTCCAGGAAGAGGACCTGCGGATCCCCGATCAGGCTCATCGCGATGTCCAGCCGCCGCCGCGTGCCACCCGAGCACGTCGACACCCTCCGGCCGCCGGCTTCGCTCAGCGAGAACCGGGCGAGCAGGTCGTCCGCCACCCGGCCGGGGTTCCTCAGGTGTCTCAGCCTGGCGACCAGCACGAGGTTCTCGCGACCGGTGAGCACTTCGTCCACGGCGGCGAACTGCCCGGTCAGGCTGATCGATCCCCGCACCCGTCCCGGCTGGGTGGTGACGTCGAAGCCGTTGACGCTCGCCGTCCCCGCGTCGGCCTTCGACAGGGTGGAGAGGATGCGCACCGCTGTGGTCTTGCCCGCCCCGTTGGAGCCCAGCAGCGCGAAGACGCTCCCGCGCGCGACGTCGAAGTCCAGCCCGCGCAGCACGTCGACCTCGCCGTGCGCCTTCGTCAGGCCCCGCACCCGGATCGCCGGTGCGGTGCTCGATCCGGCGGTCACGATCGGCTCCCGCTCTGCGCCTCGGCCCGCGCGATCGCGTCGACCAGCCGTCGTCGTCCCTTCTCGATCCACTCGCCGGACGCGTACCTGCTCAGCAGCGTGTCGGCGAACTGCACGGGGTCGGCGCCCAGGACCTCACGGACCGGGGTGCCGTCGGACGATGCGCGCTCGAACACCCCCACGAGTTCCAGGTGCAGGTCCACGAGGACGTCGCCCTTCGTGATCGCCCCCCGGTGCAGCAGGTACCTCTGCAGCGCCTCGACCGCTGTCCTGCGGCCCGCCGGGAGCGCCTCGACCCGTTGCTCGTACTCCCGCCACCGCTTCTTGTCACCGATGTCGCCGACGACCTTCTCGATGAAACCCGACATCACCAGCCTCCTCCTCGAAGAGTCCACCCACCCTCTGCGGGGACTCCGGACGTCAGGGTGCGGGGTTGGTGCAGCATCAAGGTCAAGGCCCGGATCCCTGCCGGAGCGCGAGGTGGTGCTGGACCCTCCCGTCCCGACGCGTCGGCAGGCCGGGGGTGCTCCGACGGTGCAGCCGGAGGTGGTGGGGGACGCGGCGGGTGGCAGGGTGGGGACGTGCGCCTGCTGCTCGTCCGCCACGGCCAGACCCCCGCGAACGTCCTGCACCTGCTCGACACCGGTGTGCCCGGCCCCGGGCTGACCGAGCTCGGCCAGGAGCAGGCGGCCTCCCTCGTGGACACCCTCGGGCCGGAGGGGATCGGCGCGATCACCGCGTCCACCCAGGTGCGCGCGCAGCTGACGGCGGCGCCGCTGGCCGCCCACCTCGGCCTGGAGGTGGCCGTCGACGGCGGCCTGCGCGAGATCGAGGCCGGTGAGGTGGAGATGCGCGGCGACGACGAGGCCGTCGCCCGCTACTTCGCCGTCGTGACCGCCTGGGTCGGCGGCGACCTGGACGCCGCCCTGCCCGGCGCCCCCGACGGGCACGCCTTCTTCGCCCGCTACGACGCCGCGATCGCCGCCGCCGCGGCCCGCGCCCGCGAGGCCGGTGTCAGCACCCTGGCCGTCGTCAGCCACGGTGCCGCGATCCGCACCTGGGCGGCGGTGCGCGCCCGGGGCCTGTCGCCGGAGCTCGTGCTGGGCACCGGGCTGCTGAACACCGGCGTGGTCGACCTGCGCGGCGACCCCGGCACCGGCTGGACGTGCGAGACGTGGATGGGGGCCGCCGTCGGGCGGCAGCAGGCCGACGCGGCGGGGGCGGGCCCGGCGGGTGAACCCGGCTCGGTGTTCTGAGGCCCGGTGTCCTGAGCCGGGCCGGTCAGCCGGTCAGGTCGCGCGGGTCCCGCACCGGCCCGAGGTCCAGGGCTCCGCGGGAGAACTTGTCCCGCAGGAAGTCGCCGTGCACGGCCAGGTCCTCCTCGGCCCGTCGCTGCAGCCGCTCGCGCACCCCGGCCACCGCGGTGCGCAGCAGCACCAGCTGCTCCAGCACCTCGGTGCGGGCGCGCTGCTCACCGGAGCCCGCGGGCCCGCCGGCGACGTCGCGGTAGGCGGCGACGGCGGCGGGCAGGTGCTCGGCGAGGACCGTCTGGACGGTTCGGGCGTCGGTGGACAGCGGGTCCAGCCGGTCCCAGCGCCCCAGGACCTCCGCCGCGACGTCCAGCACGTCGCGGCCCGCGCGCCCCACGTCCGCGGGCAGCCCGGGCGCCTCCAGCGCACGCCCGGCCGCCTCCAGCCCGGCGCGCGCTTCCGCGGCGCCGTCGCCCGCACCGGTCCCACCCGTCCCCGGCAGCGGTGCCGGCGTGCGCGGGCGCCCCGGGCACAGCAGGTAGCCGGAGAGGTACCCCACCGCGCTCGTGCCCACCGCCACCAGCGGGTGCTGCGTGGCGGCGAACCCCGCCAGCAGGGCGAGCAGCCCCGCGCCGCTGCCGGCGAGGTGGGCGGTGCTGCCCAGCGCGTCCAGGCGGGCGCGGGCGGGCCGGTCACTGGTAGCCACGGATCTCCTCGAAGACGCCGGCCAGGTCCGCCGCGCCCCCGGCGGCGAACGTCTCGCCGCCGGTCAGCGCCGCCAGCTCGGCCATCTCGGCCGGGTCCGCCTCGCCGAAGACGATGACGAACGTGGGCACGGAGGCGACCGGCCGCCCGGCCGCGGCCTGCCGGCCGTGCCAGGCGCGGAAGTCCGCCAGGGTGCCCCCGTCGGTGTTCTCCCCGTCGGTGAACAGGGTGACGCTGACGAAGCGCTCCGGGTCGCTCTCCAGGACCGACAGCGCCTCCTCGTACGCCACGCGCAGCGAGTCGTGGATCGCGGTGCCGCCCTCGGCGCGCAGGGAGGCGGTCCACTCCCGGATGCGCGCCAGGCTGCCGGCGCGGTCGGCCGGGTCCACCGCGAACGTCCCGCGGGACTTCACCGTGTCCGCGAACTCCACGTAGCGGACGTTCTCGCGGGCCTGGAAGGCGAGCAGGCCGTCGCCCGGTGCGCCGCCGGCGTCGCCGTCGGGCACGGTGAGGGCGGCCAGCGCGCCCTGCAGCTGCGTCAGCCGCTCGCCGTCCATCGAGCCGGAGGTGTCCACGGCGAACACCACGTCCGAGGGCTTCTTGATCTCGCTCTGGTAGGCGCTCAGCAACGCCCGCACCGTGCTCAGGCGGTTGGGGAAGGGCAGCTCGTAGACGTCGGCCGCGGCCGCCGGGCCCTGGGCGGTGGTGCGCCGGCCGGTGGCGGCCAGCTCGCGCTGCACCGGCTCGCTCAGCAGGTCGGCCACGACCGCGTCGTAGGCCCGGCCCTGCTCCTCGCCCGCCGAGCGCAGCAGCGTCAGGGGGTACTCGGCGGTCAGGGTCCCGTCGGAGGGGGTCAGGACGTCCAGCGGTTCCCCGCCGGCGCGCAGCGGGCGCAGCACCGACTCGTAGCCGAACAGGGCGTTCACGCCCCGCGGGTCCGCGGTGAACCGCTCCACCAGGAACCCGGTGGAACCGGCGGTCAGCTCGTGGCCGCGGGCCAGGCGCCGCAGCTGGGGCGCCACGGCCGCCACGTCCTGCTCGGCCAGCACGGTGCCCGTGCCGGACAGCGCGGTGGCGGCGCCCACCAGCGTGGCGAAACCGCTGTTGGAGGACACCGGTGAGGTCATGCCGTAGCGCAACCGGCCGTCGTCGGCGGCGTCGACGACCTCCGCCCACGTGGGGGAGCGGTCCACCCAGCCCAGCTCGACCGCCGTGGCGTGCGCCACGCCGAGGGCCACCGGCGAGGACATGACGTCCTCGGAGCGGGCGACCGCCGCGCGACCGCCGTCCAGCAGCGCCAGGTGGTCGTTCGAGGGGAACCAGGTGGCGTCGTAGCCCGCGGCACCGCCGTCCGCGACGAGCTGGGTGCCCTCCAGGGTCCCGGTGTACGTCAGCTCCACCCGAACGCCGGTGCGCTCGGCGACACCGGCCAGCACCGGCTCGACGTCGCGCAGCTCCGAGCCGGCCAGCACGTGCAGGACGTCCGCGCGCGGGCCGGTGGGCGTGGGCGCGTCCCCGGCGCCGCGCGCCGGCTCGGACGTGCACCCGGCCAGCAGGACCGCGGCGGCCGCGGCGGCGAGGGCGGCCAGCGCGCCGCGCCGGGGGGTGCTGCGCCCGCTCGTCCGCCCGCTCGTCGGCCCGCTGGTCCGCACGGTCCTCCTCACGCGCCGTAGCCCGCGGCGACGGCGTCGATCAGGGCCTCCAGCACCTCGAACGAGGGCGGGTCGGCCACGTCGGTCAGGGACTGCTGCACGGTGGCCCCGTGCTGCGCGGCGACGCCCGCCAGCACCGAGCCGTCCCCGGTGCGGAACCCGTGCTCGGCGGCCAGCGCGGTCAGCTCCGGGTCGGTGGCCAGCAGGTCCGCCAGGCGCTCGGCGCCGGGGGCCAGGGCGACGAGCGTGTGCTTGGAGGCCACCGTCGGGTCCGGGTAGGCCAGCACCGCGTCCGGGCCCAGCCGCGAGCCGTCCCCCCGGGCGGCCTCGCCGACGAACTGCGCCTCGTAGGCCATCACCAGCGGCAGCGCCCCGGCGCCCTGGGAGAGGTAGTCGTCGAACGGCTCGTCCGAGGAGGCCGCGGAGAACCCCTGCGCCAGGAACAGGTGCGACAGCTGCGGCAGCACCGCCTCCTGCTGCTCGCGCGTGGTCACCACGCCGCCGCCGTTGAGGACCCAGGCGGCGTCCGCCAGGTACATCGCGGCGGAGTTCGAGGTGCGCACGTCGGTGGAGGTGATGAGCACCGCGCGCGGGGAGCCGTACAGCTGCGCCGCCCCCTCCAGCTCGTTCCAGCGCGTGCCCTCGCGCACCATCGCCAGGTACGCCGCCAGGTCCAGGTGCCACACCCCGCCGGCGTCCCGGGACGCGGCGCCGTTGCGGGCCAGCAGCTGCACCACCGGCTCGTGGGTGGCCACGACCATCGGCGACCAGAACGGCGAGGAGACGGCGCTCGCGCCGGTGCTCTCGGCGATCCGCTGCGCCGCCGGGGCGGAGGAGGGGAACGCGAAGTCGTAGCCGTCCAGGTCGACGTCGGTGGCGATCTGCCGGCTGCCGGCGGTGTCGACCTCGACGGCCAGGCCGTGCGCGGACAGCGCCTCGCGCACGCGCGGGTCGTCGAAGAAGGCCTCCTTCTCCGAGCCGATCACCCCGCGCAGGGTGGTCACCGGACCCGCTGCGGCGTCGGCCGAGCCGCTGCGGCGGTCCAGGACGAACAGCGTCGCGGTCGCCGCGACCAGGAGCACCGCCAGGGCGGCGCCGACGAGCTTCCTCACCGGGGTGCGTGCCTCCGGTTCCTGCGGGGATCGTCCATGGCGGCACGCTAGGAGCCGCGGGCGGCGAGCGGGCGAGGCGCGGGTGAACGGACGAGGAACGCGGCCCGTCCCCGCGCGAGGGCGCGGCAGGGGCGCGGCAGGGGGGCGGCCGTTAGGGTGGGCGCCAGGTGTGCCGGGAAGTCTGGTCGGCGATCCCGTCAGCGACCCCTGGAGAGACTCGGCCCGTGACGCACAACCCGCCCACCCGAGACGACGCCAACCGCCGTTCACCCCTGTTCGGGTACGGCTCCTGGCCCGAAGCGCGCCGCATCGCGGAGGTCCTGCGCACCGAGACCGTGGGCGGGGCGCTGCTGCTGGTCGCGACCGCGCTGGCGCTGGTGTGGGCGAACCTGCCCGGCGACACCTACGAGTCGGTGCGGCAGTTCCACTTCGGCCCCGAGGCCCTGCACCTGGACCTGTCCGTCGAGCACTGGGCCGCCGACGGGCTGCTGGCGATCTTCTTCTTCATCGCCGGTCTGGAGCTCAAGCGCGAGTTCGTCGCCGGCGACCTGCGCAACCCGCGCGCCGCCGCGCTGCCGATCGCGGCCGCGGTCGGCGGCATGGCCGTGCCCGCCGGGGTCTACGTGCTGGTGAACTCCCTGGGCGAGGGGCCCGAGGGCGCCCTGTCCGGGTGGGCGATCCCCACCGCCACCGACATCGCCTTCGCCCTGGGCGTCCTCGCCGTCATCGGCAGCCACCTTCCCTCCGGGCTGCGCACCTTCCTGCTGACCCTCGCCGTGGTGGACGACCTGCTCGCCATCACCGTCATCGCGATCTTCTACACCGACGACCTCGCCCCGCTGCCGCTGCTGCTGGCCCTGGTGCCGCTGGCGCTGTTCGCGTTCGCCGTGCAGAAGCGGGTGCGCTCGCCGTGGCTGCTGATCCCCCTGGCGCTGCTGACGTGGGGCCTGGTGCACGCGTCCGGCGTGCACGCCACCGTCGCGGGCGTGCTGCTGGGCCTGTCGGTGCCGGTGCTGCGCAGCGACGCCGCCGGCGGCCCGGGCGCCGGGCCCGGCCTCGCCGAGCACTTCGAGCACCGCTGGCGCCCGCTGTCCGCCGGGTTCGCCGTCCCCGTCTTCGCGCTCTTCGCGGCCGGCGTGGCCATCGAGGGGGCCTCCGGCTTCGTCGACGCCCTGGGCGACCCCGTCGCCCTCGGTGTCATCCTCGGGCTCGTCGTCGGCAAGCCCATCGGCATCGTGCTGACCACCTTCCTCATGGCCAAGCTCACCAGCGCCGAGCTGGACGAGCAGCTGTCCTGGGTCGACGTGGTGGGCGTCGGGATCCTCGCCGGCATGGGCTTCACCGTGTCGCTGCTCATCGGCTCCCTCGCCTTCGGCGAGGGCACCGAGGCCGGCCAGCACGTCACCCTCGGGGTCCTGCTCGGCTCCACGGTCGCCGCCCTGCTGGCCGCCGTGGTGCTCAGCAGCCGC
This sequence comes from Kineococcus auxinigenes, assembly GCF_050871525.1. NCBI lineage: Bacteria > Bacillati > Actinomycetota > Actinomycetes > Kineosporiales > Kineosporiaceae > Kineococcus > Kineococcus auxinigenes. The sequence goes on from NZ_JBKBCT010000035.1 coordinate 13,509, forward strand.
AACCGCGTCTACCGCCGCATCGAGGCCGAGGAGCGCGTCGACGCCGACGCCGACGGCATCCCGGACGTCTACCAGCGCGGCGATCGGGGCTGACGGCCCCGCGCGGCCGCCTACCCTGGGAGACCGTGCAGTGCTCCTACTCCGACGCCGGCGCGTGCCGCTCGTGCACCCTGATGAGCACCCCCTACCCGCGTCAGGTCGAGGCCAAGGAGCAGCGCTGCCGCGAACTGCTGGGGGAGCAGCCCATGCTGCAGTGGCTGCCCGCGGTGCGCAGCGCCGAGTCCGGGTACCGCAACAAGGCGAAGATGGTGGTGGGCGGCACCGTGCGCCGCCCCACCCTCGGCATCCTGGACGCCGGCGGGCGCGGCGTGGACCTGCGCCGCTGCGGGGTGTGCACGCCGGGCATCCGCGCCGCGCTGCCGGTGATCGCCAGGTCCATCACCCGCGCCGGGCTGGAGCCCTACGACGTGCCGACCCGGCGCGGGGAGCTGAAGAACGTCCTCGTCACCGAGTCGCCCACCGGTGAGCTCATGGTCCGCTTCGTGCTGCGCTCCCGGCAGCGGGTGGGGGCGCTGCGCCGTGAGCTGCCGAACCTGCAGCGCGAGCTGCCGCAGGCCGTCGTCGTGACCGCCAACCTGCTGCCCGAGCACAGGGCCGTCGTCGAGGGCGAGGAGGAGGTCCCGCTCACCGAGCGCACCACGTTGCCGATGCCGATGGGCGCCGTCGACCTGGACCTGCGCCCGCAGAGCTTCTTCCAGACCAACTCGCCCGTCGCGCGGGCGCTGTACGCGCAGGTCGCCGAGTGGGTGGACGAGGCTGCCCCCGCCGACGTGTGGGACCTGTACTGCGGCGTCGGCGGCTTCGCCCTGCACTGCGCCGCCCCCGGCCGGCGCGTGACCGGCGTGGAGGTCAGCGCCGAGGCCGTCGAGAGCGCCCGCTCCGCCGCGCGCGCCGCCGGGCTGCGGGACGTGGGGTTCCTCGCCGGCGACGCCACCCGCTTCGCGCTGGACGCCGCCGAGGCCCCCGACCTCGTCGTCGTCAACCCGCCGCGGCGGGGGATCGGGGCCGAGCTGCGCGGGTGGCTGGAGCGCTCCGGCGTCCGGCACGTCGTCTACTCCAGCTGCAACCCCGTCACCCTGGCCGCCGACCTGGCCGCGATGCCCTCGCTGCGGCCGGTGCGCGCGCGGGTGCTGGACATGTTCCCGCAGACCGAGCACGTCGAGGTCGTCACGCTGCTGGAGCGCTCGGGCTGAGGCGGCTCACGCCCCCGTCGGCGCCGGCGGCGGGTCGGTGGGCAGCTCGGTGGGCAGCTTGGCGGGGGCCAGGACCAGGTCGACGCGCCGCACGGTGCCCGACACCACCGTCAGGGCGCCGACCAGCACCGGCCCGGAGGCGTCCGCCACCGCGAAGCCCGGCCCGCCGTTGACCCGCACGACGCGCACCACCGCCCCGTCGAGGTGCTTGCGGGCCAGGCCCGCGAGGAACCGGGCGACCCGGTCGGCGCCGTGCACGCTGCGGCGCGCGGCGCTCACGACGCCACCGCCGTCGCTGGTGAGCACGACGGCGGGGTCCAGCAGCGCCAGCAGCGCCTCCAGGTCGCCGCCGGCGGTCGCCGCGAGGAACGCGGCGGTGACCCGGCGGTGCTCGCCCGGGTCCACCTCGACGCGGCCCGCGCCCGCGACGACGTGGGCGCGGGCCCGGCCGGCCAGCTGCCGCACCGCCGCCGGGCTGCGCCCGACGGCGCGCGCCACGTCCGCGAAGGGCACCCCGAACAGCTCGTGCAGCACCCACGCCGTGCGCTCGGCGGGCGTGAGGGTCTCCAGCACGACCATCAGGGCGTAGCTCACCCGCTCGTCCAGGGTGACCCGGTCCGCCGGGTCGCCCGCCGCCGCGCCGCCGGCCACCGGGTCGCCGGTGACCAGGGGCTCGGGCAACCACGGGCCGACGTAGCTCTCCCGGCGCGAGCGCGCCGAGCGCAGCACGTCCAGCGCCCGGCGGGCCACCGCCACCGTCGCCCACGCCTCGACGTCGCGCACCCGCTCCGCGGCGTCGGCGCCCACCAGGCGCAGCCAGCAGTCGGCGACGACGTCCTCGGCCTCCGCGCGCGAACCGAGCACCGCGTAGGCGACGCCGACGAGCCTGCCGCGCTGGCGCACCCACTGCCGGGCGAGCTCCTCGGCGCGCTCCCCGGTGCTCTCCCCGGTGCTCTCCCCGGTGGTGTCGTCGCGGTGCGGCGTCAGCACGGCTCCTCCAGGTGCTCGGCGAGCGTGACGGTACCGGCGACGTGCGGACCCGCCGGCAGCAGCGCCCCGGCCGCGAGGGCCCGGCCCGTGGGGCCCGGCACCCGCAGCGGCACGACGAGCCGGCGCCGGCCGAGCGCCGCCAGCACCCGGCGCACCGCGTCCGGCGACCGCAGCACCTCCGGGCCGGCGATCGGCGGCACCACCCCCGCCGCCGGCCGCCGCACCAGCTCCACCAGGTGGGCGGCGACCTCGCGCGCCGCCACCGGCTGGTACGGCGCCACCGGCACGGGCACCAGCGGGCCCGGGACCCGCTCCAGCAGCTGCTGCGCGAACTCGTGGAACTGGGTCGCGCGCAGCAGCGTCCACGGCACCGGGCCCGCCGCCAGCAGCTCCTCCTGGCGGCGCTTGCCCAGGTAGTGGCCCAGGTCGACGACGTCGGCGCCCACGACCGAGAGGACCACCACGTGCCGCACCCCGGCGCGCTGCGCCGCCGCCAGCAGGTTCGCCGTGGACGCGGCGAAGAAGCCCACCGACGCGCGCCGCGACGCGCCCGCCGTGCTGGAGACGTCCACGACCGCGTCCGCGCCGCGCAGCGCCGCGTCCAGGCCGCGCCCGGACACCAGGTCCACGCCGCGGGAGCGGGCCAGCGGCACCGCCTCCACCCCGGCCGCGCCCAGCTGCGCCACCACGAGCCCGCCCACCAGACCGGTCCCCCCGGCCACCGCCACCCTCACGTCGTCCTCCTCCGCTCCCCGGGCGCGCGGCGCGCGCCGACGACCACCTGACGATCCGGCGGGCCCGGGTGTGACACGGACCCGACGACCCGTCCCCGCGCGCGCCCGGTGCCGGGCGCGCAGACTGGGCCGCCGTCGGCGCCGCCCGGGCGCCCGGGAGGGACGGAGCACCCGTGACGCAGCTGGACCCGCAGATCGCCGACGTCGTGCGGCGCTTCGCCGCCGCGGGGCTGCCCCCGCTGAGCGCGCTGACCCCCGCGCAGGTGCGCAGCGGCGGCAGCCTCACCGGCGCCGACGTGGACCCCGACCGGTGGGGGCCGGTCGCCGCCGTCGAGGACACCACCGTGCCCGGTGCCGCCGGGGACCTGCCCGCCCGCCTGTACCGGCCGCAGCCGGCGCAGGACGGCACCGCCCCGCCCGTGGTGGTGTTCTTCCACGGCGGCGGCTGGGTCACCGGCGACCTGGACACCCACGACGGGCAGGCGCGCATGCTCGCCGCCGAGTCCGGCGCGGTCGTCGTGTCCGTCGCCTACCGCCTGGCGCCCGAGCACCCGTTCCCGGCCGCCCCCGACGACGCCGTCGCCGCCACCGCCTGGGTGCGCGAGAACGCCGCCGGCCTGGGCGGCGACCCCGAGCGCGTCGCCGTCGCCGGCGACAGCGCCGGCGGGAACCTCGCGGCGGTGGCCGCGCAGTCGCCCGCGGGCCGGGGGCTGGCCGCCCAGCTGCTCGTCTACCCGGCCGTCGCGGGAGGGCGGGAGTTCCCCTCGGTGCGGGAGAACGCCGACGCGCCCTTCCTGGACGCCGAGGCGATGCGCTGGTTCGGCGGGCACTACCGCGGCGACCCCGCCGACGTGCGCTTCGCCCCGCTGGACGCCCCGTCCCTGGCCGGGCAGCCGCCCGCCGTCGTCGGCGTCGCCGGCTTCGACCCGCTGCGCGACGAGGGCACCGCCTACGCCGAGGCCCTGGCCGCCGCCGGGGTGCGGGTGGTGCTGCGCCGCTACGACGACCTCGTGCACGGGTTCCTCGGCGCGGCACCCGTCTCCGCGTCCGCGGACCGCGCCTCGCGGCAGCTGTGCCGGGACCTGGGGGAGCTGCTCGGCACCCGCTGACCCGGCCCTGCTTCGAGTGGCCGCCCCCGCGGGCCGCGGCAACACTCGAGGAGTGCCGGGGGACTCCCGGTGCGCGGCTCAGACCCTGGAGGCCCTCGTGAGCACCCCGAGCGACGGATCGCACGCAGCCGACGCCCCCCGCGACGGCGCCAGCAGCGCCCGGCCGAACGGCCGGCCCGCCCAGCAGTCCACCACGTCCCCCGCGCCCGACCGCCTCAGCGTCGAGCACGGCCCGACGCTGAACCGCAAGGAGGTCGTCCAGCGCGAGAAGGACGCCTTCGGCGGGGTCAAGGTCGGCGCCGCGTTCTTCGGCTGGCTCACCGCCACCGGCACCGCCGTCCTGCTCACCGCCCTCATCGCCGCCACCGGCACCGCGATCGGGCTGGCCACCACCAGCGGCACCCCCGCCGACGCCGTCGGCACCATCGCCGACCAGGCGCAGGGCAACGCCGGCGCCATCGGGCTCGCCGGGGCGATCGCGCTGCTCGTGGTCCTGCTCGTCGCGTACTTCTGCGGCGGCTACGTCGCCGGCCGCATGGCCCGCTTCAACGGCGCCAAGCAGGGCGTGGCCGTGTGGGCGTGGGCCATCGTCGTCGCGATCGTCGTCGCGGTCCTGGCCGCCGTCGCCGGCAGCTCCTACGACGTCCTCGGGAGCCTGAACAGCTTCCCGCGCATCCCCGCCGACCTCGGCTCGCTGACCGCCGAGTCCGTGCTGACGCTCATCGGCGCCGTCGTCGTCGCCCTCGTCGGCGCGATCCTCGGTGGCCTGGCCGGCATGCGCTTCCACCGCCGCGTGGACCGCGCCGGCCTCGGTCGCTGACCCGACCGCACTTCGACCACCCCGAGCACCCGGCCCGTCGCGGGTCCACCACGGACCCGCGGCGGGCCGTCCGCACCCCCGCCCCAGCCCACCGCGCTCGGTCCCACGACGCTCGACCCCACGACGGGAACCCCGTGCTCTACGCCGTCCTCTTCGCCCTCGCCGGGGCCAGCGCCCTCGTCGCCGCGATGCTCCCCAGGGTGGTGGACCGGCTGCCGGTCAACCTGCCCATGACGTTCCTCGCCGGCGGTGTCCTGCTGGGCCTCGTGCCGGGCCTGCCGGCCGTGAAGCCCATGGAGCACGAGGCCGTCACCGCGCACGTCACCGAGATCGTCGTCATCATCTCGCTGATGGGCGCCGGCCTGGCCCTGGACCGCCCCGTCGGCTGGCGCAGGTGGGCCAGCACGTGGCGGCTCATCCTCGTGGCGATGCCGCTGACCATCGCGCTGGTCGCCCTCGCCGGCAACGTCCTGGCCGGCCTGCCCGTCGCGGCGGCCGTCCTGCTGGGAGCCGCCCTGGCCCCCACCGACCCCGTCCTGGCCAGCGACGTGCAGGTGGGCGAGCCCGCCGACGACGAGGGCACCGAGGACGAGGTGCGCTTCGCCCTGACCAGCGAGGCCGGTCTCAACGACGGTGCCGCCTTCCCCGTCGTGCACCTGGCGGTCGTGCTCGCCACCGCCGGCGCCACCGCCGGCGCGCTCGGCGGCTGGGCCGCCGAGGACCTCCTGCTGCGCACCGTCGTCGGCGTGGCCGTCGGCCTGGGCGTCGGCAAGCTCCTCGGCGCGATGTTCTTCCGCTCCGCGCTGCCGTCGCTGCGCCTGGCCGACGACGTGGAGGGCTTCACGGCGCTCGCCGTCACGTTCCTCGCGTACGGCCTCGCCGAGCTGCTGCACGGCTACGGCTTCCTCGCCGTGTTCGTCGCGGCCTGCACCATCCGCTCGGCCGAGCGCTCCCACGGCGCGCACCGCGTCGCCCACGGGTTCGTGGAGCAGGTCGAGCGCATGCTCACCTCCTGGCTCCTGCTGCTGCTGGGAGCCGCCCTCGCCGACGGCCTGCTGTCCGCCCTCACCTGGCAGCTGGCCGCCGTCGGCGTCCTGCTGGTCCTGGTGATCCGGCCCGCGGTCGGCTACGTCAGCCTCCTGGGCACCCGCGGCGGTCCCCGCGAGCGGTCGGTCATCGCCGCCTACGGCGTGCGGGGCGTCGGCTCGCTGTTCTACCTCTCCTGGGCGCTGGGGGAGGGGCGGTTCCCCGCCGACCGGCTGTGGGCGGCCGTCGGGTTCACCGTGGCGCTGTCGGTGCTGGTGCACGGCGCCAGCGCCGCGCCCGTGGTGCGGCACCTGGACGCCCGCCGGCGGCGCGAGGCCGGCTCGGGCGACCTCGGGGAGATCGCCGGGACCCACGTGTGAGGGAGCTGTGCGGGCGCCGTGCCGATCCCCGCGCCCGTGCAACCGGCGGCGCCCCGCGGACGTCGAACGGGTGTCGCGCCGGTGCGGGAGGAGCCCGCACCGGTGACGCGACCCGCGATCGAGGAGGTCCCGTGACCCGCACCCGCCGCACCGCCCTGGCCCTGGGCGCACCCGCTGCCGGCGCCCTCGCGCTGCTCGCCGCCACGACCCCCGCCGCGGCCGGCCCCGCGCCCGCCGAGACCGCGCAGGAGATCACGCTCGCGGTCGCCGCCAGCCCGCAGGCCGCCGGCGTCCCCGCCGACGCCTACGCCGTCACGGACGTGCGCACCGCCGACAGCGACCCCGCCTGGGCCGCGGCCGTGCTGGAGCCGGCCGACCCGGCGGCCCTGGACCCGGCCACCGTCGTGCTGCACCACGTCGCCGGCGCGTGGGAGGTCGTGTCCCTGGGCACCGCCGGAGTCGGCTGCGAGGAGGCTCCCGCCGTCGTCGTCACCGACCTCGCCCTGCTCTGCTGAGCCGCCCCGTCCTCCGCGGTGATCAAGCACTGTTGAACCTTCAACGTCGCACGATCACGGCGGGAGGTGGTCGGGGTGCGGGGGTGGCGCGCAAGACCTCGCGGGCCGGGTAGCGTCGGGGCGTGCCTCTGCTCCTGCCCGGACGCGGCCGGCCCGCCCGCGCTCTGACCGGGACGGTCCGCGGTGGTCTGGCCCGGCTCGCCGGAAGGCTCGCCGGCCACGTCCCCGCCGGGGCCGACGCCCCCGCCGCCGACGTCGCCCTGCAGCAGCAGCAGGCCCTCGAGGCGCTGCGCGCGCTGACCCGGATGGCCGAGGCGCTGCTGTCCTGCGGCGCCTCGGCCGCCGACGTCACCGCCCTGACGCTGCGCGCCGCCGCCGGCGCGGGACTGCACCACACCCAGGTCGACATCACCTTCACCGCCGTCGTCGTGGCCACCGCCGGCGCCGACGGCTTCCCGCTGACCGACGTGCGCGTCGTGCACGTGCGCGGCACCGACTACTCCCGGCTGGCCGCCCTCTACGAGCTGGCCCACGAGGCCGGCACCGGCCTGGACCCCGCCGAGCTCGACACCCGCCTGCGGCGGCTGCTCTCGTCGCGGCGCCCCTACCGCGGCGCCGTCGCCTCGATGGGGGCGGTGGGCCTGGCCGTGTCCGTGGCCGTCGTCCTCGGCGGCGGCTGGCCCGTGGCCGCGGCGGCGGCCGCCACCACCGCCGCGCTGCAGGCGCTGCTGTTCGTGCTGAACCGCCGCGGGCTGCCCGCGTTCTTCCAGCAGGTCGCCGGGGCGGCCCTGGCCACCTGCGTCGCGCTGGGCCTGCTGATGTGGCAGGAGCACCTGCCCAGCTGGATCGGGGTGCTGCCGCCCTCCCTCGTGGTCGGCTCCGGCATCGTGGTGCTGCTCGCCGGGCTGTCCCTGGTGGGCTCCGCCGAGGACGCCATCTCCGGCTTCTACGTCACCGCCGGCGCCCGCGCGTTCGAGACGGTCGTGCTCACCGCCGGCCTCGTCCTGGGCATCGCCCTCGTCCTGGACCTCGGCCAGCGGGCCGGCGTCACCCTCACCCTCACCTTCGCGCCCACCGAGACGCCGCCCGTGCTCGTGCAGGTCCTCGCCGGTGCCGCGGCCGCGCTGGCGTGGGCGGTGTCCGGCTACGCCGACGCCCGCGCCGTCGGCCTGGCCGCCCTCGCCGGCGGCACCGCCTCGGCCGTCGCCGCCGCCGCGACCGCCGCCGGCACCGGGCCCGTCGCCGCCGCCGGCGTGGCGGCGCTGCTCGTGGGACTGCTCGCCGAGGGCACGGCGTGGCGCTGGCGGGTGCCGGGCCTGGTCGTCTCCGTCTGCGGCATCGTCCCGCTGCTGCCCGGCCTGGCCACCTACCGCGCGATCTTCACGCTGGTCGGCGGCGGCACCTCCGCCGGGCTGGGGATGCTCGTGGAGGCCCTGGGCACCGCGCTGGCCCTGGCCGCCGGCGTCACCTTCGGCGAGTTCTGCTCCACGCCGCTGCGCCGGGAGTTCGACCGCGTGGAGCGGCTGGTGCGCCGCCGCGCCCTGAACCGGCGGTTCTGAGCGCCCCACCGGCCGCCCGGGGCGCTGTCGGCGGCGTCGGGTAGACAGGGGCCGTGCTCCACGTCCACCGCTCGAGGCGCGCCGAGGACCTGGTCACGGCGCTCGCCGGGCTCCTCGCCGCACCCGCTCCCGGCGCCGACCCGTTCGCCCCCGAGCTGCTGGCCGTCGGCGCGCCCGGCACCGAGCGCTGGATCGCGCAGCGGCTGTCCCACCACCTCGGTGCCGCCGATCCCGGCGCCGGTGACGGCATCTGCGCACGCGTCGACTTCCGCGGCACCGGTGCGCTCCTCGACGAGGTCGTGGCCGGCCTCGGCCCGCGGCACGCCGACGCCGCCGCCCGCTGGGACGCCGACGCCCTGCCCTGGCACCTGCTGCAGGTCCTGGACGAGGTCGCCGCCGAACCCGCCGGTGCCGACGACGCCCTCGCCGTCCTGCGCCACCACCTGCGCCCCGGCACCGACGACGCCGGGCCCGGCGGTGCGACCGGCGGCGCCCCGCGGGCCGGGCGCGTCGGCGTCGCCACGCGCCTGGCCGCCCTGCTGGCGCGCTGCGGCACCTCCCGCCCGGCGCTGCTCGCCCGCTGGGCGACCGACGCGGGCGCCGGCGCGGACCTGCCCGCCGACCTGCGCTGGTGGCCCGAGGTGTACCGGCGCGTGCGCGAGCGCGTCGGCGCCCCCGCGCCCGCCGAGCTCCTCGACGAGGCGTGCGCGCAGCTGCGCGCCGGCACCCCCCTGCCCGGGGTGCCGGCCCGGCTCGGCGTGTTCGCCGTCGCACCCCTGGCCACCGCCCACCTGGCGCTCCTGGCCGCGCTGGCCGAGCACCGCGAGGTGCACCTGTGGCTGCCGCACCCCTCGCCGCGGCTGTGGGACGCCCTGGCCCCGCACGCCCGGGCGGCGGGCGGGGGCGACGGCGCCGGCACCTCGCGCGAGCGCTGGGAGGCGCAGGCCGGTGCCCTCGTGCGGCACCCGCTGCTGCGGTCCTGCTCGCGGGAGGTGCGCGAGCTGCAGGTGCGGCTGGCCGCGCTCGCCCCCGGGCACACCGACACCCTGCACGCCGGCGCCCGTCACCCCGACCAGCCCACCGGCGGGCCGACCACGCTGCTGGGCCACCTGCAGCGGGCGCTGGCCGAGGACGACCCCACCGCCCCCGCGTCGCCACCGGACCCCGTCGGCCCACCGGCCGACCGCTCCGTGCAGGTGCACGCCTGCCACGGCCGCACCCGCCAGGTGGAGGTGCTGCGCGAGGCCGTGCTCGGCCTGATGGACACCGACCCCACCCTGCAGCCGCGCGACGTGCTGGTGGTGTGCTCCGACGTGGAGGCCTACGCCCCCGTCCTCAGCGCCGTCTTCGCCACGGACGGCCACCCCGGCGCCGCCCTGCGCGTGTCCGTGGCCGACCGCTCCCCGCTGCAGGCCAACCCGCTGCTGGCCCTGGCCGCCCGGCTCCTGGAGCTGGCCGCCGGCCGCGCCACCGCCACCGACGTGCTCGACCTGGCCGCCGCCGAACCGGTGCGGCTGCGCTTCGGCTTCGACGAGGAGGAGCTGGAGCAGCTGCGTCGCTGGGCCGTCGAGGCCGGCGTGCACTGGGGGCTGGGCCCGGAGCACCGGCGCGCCTGGCGGCTGGGAGAGGTGCGGCAGGGGTCCTGGCGCACCGGGCTGGACCGCGTCCTGGCCGGTGTCGCCCTCGGCGGGGACCTGCTGCCCTCCGCCGGGCACCAGGACCCGGTGGTGCCGCTGGCCGACGTGGAGTCCAGCCGCGTGGACCTGGCCGGCCGCTTCGCCGAGCTGCTGGAGCGCCTCGAGGCGGCCGCGGGCCGGCTCACCGGCCGGCAGCCGGTCGCGCAGTGGTGCGACGCGCTGCTGGAGGGCGTGCTCGACCTGGGCGCCGCCCCCGCCGACTCCGCCTGGTGGGAGGCGCAGGTGCGCCGCGAGCTGGGCGGGGTGCGCGAGCGGGCCGCCCGCGCCGGCGGTGCGCCCGTGGAGCTGGCCGACGCCGCGGCCCTGCTGTCGCAGCGGCTGGGCGGGGGAGCGGCCCGGGTGCCCTTCCGCACCGGTGCGATGACCGTGTGCCCGCCCGGCCCGCTGCGCGCGGTGCCGCACCGCGTGGTGTGCCTGCTGGGCATGGACGACGGCGCCTTCCCCCGCGCCGGCGCACCCGACGGCGACGACCCGCTGGAGCGGGACCCGCACGTCGGCGACCGCGACCCGCGCGGCGAGGACCGCCAGGCGTTCCTGGACGCGGTCCTGGCCGCCGGCGAGCACCTGCTCGTCCTGTGCAGCGGCCGGGACGTGCGCACCGGCGCCGCCCTGCCGCCGGCCGTGCCCGTCGGCGAGCTCCTGGACGCCCTGGACGCCCTGGGCCCTGCGGGCGGACCGCGCGTGCGCGAGCGCGTCCTCGTGCACCACCCCCTGCAGCCCACCGACGCGCGCAACTTCACCGCCGGCGCGCTGGGCCGGGAGGGCGCGTTCAGCTTCGACGCCACCGCCCGCGCCGGGGCCCTGGCCGCCGCGGCCGGCACCCGCCCGCCCGGCCCGTTCCTCGACCGCGCCCTGCCGGCCCCGCCCGCCGACGGCCCGGCCGAGCTGGACCTCGACGCGCTCGTGCGCTTCTGGCAGCACCCCGCGCGCGGCTTCCTGCGCCAGCGCCTCGACGTGGCCGCCGACACCCGCGAGGAGGAGCCCGCCGACGCCCTGCCCGTGCAGCTGGACGGGCTGGCCGAGTGGGCCGTCGGCGACCGCTGCCTGGCCGCCCGGCTGGCCGGCGTGCCCGCCGCGGACGTCGCCCGCGCGGAGGGCGCCCGCGGCGCCCTGCCCCCCGGGCTGCTGGGCACCGCCGTGCTGCGCCGCGTCGGCGGCTCGGTCGAGCAGCTCGTCAGCGCCGCCGCGCCGTGGACCGCGGCCGCCGCCCGCACCGCCGAGGTGGACGTGGAAGTGGGTGGCACCCGCCTGAGCGGCGTGGTGCGCGGGGTGCGCCCCGCCGGCGGCGGCCCGGCCGCCGCCGCCGTCACCGTCACCTACTCGCGCCTGAAGGCCAAGCAGGAGCTGCGGGCCTGGGTGGAGCTGCTGGCCCTGACCCTGGCCGAGCCCGGCGCCCCCCGCGCGGCCGTCGTCGTCGGGCGCGGCGAGCGCGGCAGCACCGCCGTCGTGCGCCTGGGGCCGGTGCCCGGCGAGCAGGCCCGCCGCGCGATGGAGGACCTGCTGGCCCTGCGCCGCACCGGGCTGAGCCTGCCGCTGCCGCTGCCGGTGGCCACCGGCGGGGCGTGGGCCTCGGCCGCCGCGCGCGGCGCCTCCGCGCAGGCCTGCGCGGACGCCGCGGCCCGCGAGTGGGAGTCCGGGTGGGACTGGCCGCGCGAGGACGCCGAGGAGGAGCACCGGCTGCTGTGGGGCGGCACCGTGCCCGTGGGCGACCTGCTCGCCTGGGCACCGCCGCCCGGCGCCCCGCCGGGCACCCCCGCCACCTTCGCCGAGCTGGCCCGCCGCGTCTGGCAGCCCCTGCTCGCCGCACGGCACCGGGAGACCGCGTGAGCGCCTTCGACCCCACCGGCCCGCTGCCCACCGGCCCGCTGCCCACCGGCACCACCGTGCTGGAGGCCAGCGCCGGCACCGGCAAGACCCACGCCGTCGCCGGCCTCGTCACCCGCTACGTCGCCGAGGGTGCCGCCCGGGTGGAGGACGTCCTCGTCGTCACCTTCGGCAGGGCCGCCACCGGTGAGCTGCGCAGCCGGGTGCGCGAGCGCCTGCTGTGCACCCGCGACGCCCTGGCCGACCCCGGGGCCGCCGCCGCGCACGGCGACGACGTGGTGCGCCACCTGGCCGCGGGGCCGCCCGCCGAGGTCGCCGCCCGCCGCGAGCGCCTGGGCACGGCGCTGGCCTCCTTCGACGCCGCCACCGTCACCACCGTGCACGGCTTCTGCCAGCAGGTCCTCACCGGCCTGGGCACCGCCGCCGACGTCGACCCCGCCGCCGCGCTCGTCGAGGACCTGTCCGACCTCGTGGAGGAGGTCAGCGACGACCTCTACCTGCGCTGGGCGGTGCGCGAGCCGCTGCCCTTCGACCGCGACTGCGCCCTGCGGATCGCGCGCGCGGCCGTCGCGCGCGCCGACGCCCGCCTGGAACCCGCCGAGCGGGCGCCGCGCTCCCCGGCGGACCTGCGGGTGCGCTTCGCCGCCGCGGTGCGCGCCGAGGCGGCCCGCCGCCGCGCCGCCCGGCGCGTGCTCGGCTTCGACGACCTGCTGGCGCGGCTGCGCGACGCGCTGGCCGCGCCCGTCAGCGGTGCCGTCGCCCGCGAGCGGCTGCGCCGGCGCTACCGGGTGGTCCTCGTCGACGAGTTCCAGGACACCGACGCCGTGCAGTGGGACGTGCTGCGCCTGGCGTTCCACGGGGTGCGGCCGCTGGTGCTCGTCGGCGACCCCAAGCAGGCGATCTACGCCTTCCGCGGCGCCGACGTGCACAGCTACCTCGCCGCGCGCGACGCCGCCGACCACGAGGCCACCCTCGACGTCAACCGGCGCAGCGACCCCGCCCTGCTGGGCGGCGTGCAGGCGCTGCTGCGCGGGGCCGCGCTGGGCCAGGAGGGGATCGTCGTGCACGAGGTGCGCGCCGCGCACGAGCGCGCCGCCCTCGTGGACGCCGCGGGGGAGGAGGACCCGGCGCCGCTGCGGCTGCGGGTGCTGCCCCGTGCCGGCCTGCCCACCGACCGCGCCGGGCTGCCGCAGCTGGCGCGGGCCCGGGCGGCGGTGGCAGGCGACGTCGCCGCCCAGGTCGCCGCCGTGCTCGGCGCCGGGTACGAGGTGCGCCCCCGCGACGGCTCCCCGGGGCGGGCGCTGGCCGCCGGGGACGTCGCCGTCCTGGTGCGCACCCGCACCCAGGCGCGCCTGGTGCAGGAGGCGCTGCAGGACGCCGGGGTGCCGTGCGTGCTCAGCCGCGGCCCCAGCGTGTTCGGCACCGAGGCCGCCCGGGACTGGCTGGTGCTGCTCGAGGCGCTGGAGCAGCCGCACCGCACGGCGCGGGTGCGTCGCCTGGCCCTGTCGGCGTTCGTGGGGTCCACCGCCCACGACCTCGACGCCGGCGGTGAGCGCGCCACCGACGCCGCCGCCGTGCGGTTGCGGGCGTGGACGGCGGTGCTGGCCGAGCGCGGCGTGGCCGGGTTGTTCGCCGCGGTCGCCGAGGAGCACGACCTGCCGGCGCGGCTGCTGGCCACCACCGGCGGTGAGCGGCACCTGACGGACCTGCGGCACGTGTGCGAGGTGCTGCACGCCGAGGCCGCCGCGCACGAGCGCGGCCCGGCCGGGCTGCTGTCGTGGCTGCGGGCGCGGGTGGACGGCGCCGAGCGCGACGTGGACGCCGAGCGCTCGCGCCGCCTGGACACCGACCGCGCCGCCGTGCAGGTCGCGACCGTCCACACCAGCAAGGGCCTGGAGTTCGAGGTGGTGTGCGTCCCCTTCGGCTGGGACGTGCCGGGGGCGGGGCCCGGCTCGCGCGAGCGCCTGCCCGTGGCGCACACCGGGGCCCCGGCGGTGCGGACCCTGCACGTGGGCGGGGCCGGCAGCCCCGGCTACGCCGGTGCCTGCGCCGCCGAGGACGACGAGGGTGCGGGGGAGGAGCTGCGGCTGCTGTACGTGGCGCTGACCCGCGCCGTCTCGCGCCTGCTGGTGTGGTGGGCCCCGTCGCGGTGCACGGCCGCCAGTCCCCTGCACCGGCTCCTCCTGGCGCCCGACCCCCTCGCACCGCCGCCGTCGGTGCCGGTGCCCGCCGAGGCCGACGTGCTGCGGGCCCTGGAGCACCTGGCCGCTCCCGGCACCGGGGTGGCCGTGGAGCGCGCCGGCGGCGACGGCGCCCCCGCACCGGTCCTGCCCGACCCCGCGCCCGCCGCACCGCTGCCCCCGGCGGTCTTCGGCGGGCGCGTGGACCCGCACTGGCGGCGCACGTCCTACAGCGGGCTGACGCGCGGGGTGCACGACGCCCCGGTGGTGCGCGCCGGGGCGGAGGTGCCGGGCACCCTCGACGAGTCCGACCTGCAGGCGCCCGCCGCGCCCGGTACGGCCGGTGCGGCGGACCCGCTGGCGCAGCGCTGGCGCGAGGTGCCCTCCCCGCTGGCGGACCTGCCCGCCGGCGCCGGCTTCGGCACCCTCGTGCACGCCGTCCTGGAGGACTTCGACCCCGCGGCCGCCGAGCGCCGCCCGCACCTGGCGGCGCTGGCGCGCGAGCAGTTCGCCGGGCCGCTGGCCGAACCCCTGGCCGACGCGCTGGACCCGGTGCTGCGCACCCCGCTGGGGCCGCTGGCCAGCGGCGCGGCGCTGGAGGGCTTCGCGGTCGCCGACCGGCTGGCCGAGCTGGACTTCGAGCTGCCGCTGGGCGGTGGCGACGCGGCCGGGGAGGGGGCGGGGGCCCTGCTGGGGGACGTGGCGGGCCTGCTGCGCGAGCACCTGGACCCCGCCGACCCCGTGCACCGCTACGCCGGGGACCTGGAGGAGCCTGTGCTGGGTGAGCAGGTGCTGCGCGGGTACCTCACCGGCTCCATCGACGCCGTGCTGCGCCGGCCGGGCCCGCAGGGCCCCGCCCACCTCGTCGTGGACTACAAGACCAACCGCCTCGCCGGCCCCGGTGAGGCCCTGACCGCCTGGCACTACCGCCGCGAGGCCCTCGACGAGGCGGTGCGGCAGGCCCACTACCCGCTGCAGGCCCTGCTGTACTGCGTGGCGCTGCACCGGTTCCTGCGCTGGCGCCAGCCGGGCTACGACCCCGACGCGCACCTGGGCGGGGTGCTGTACCTGTTCCTGCGCGGCATGTGCGGGCCGGACCTGCCCGCCGAGCCCGGCCCGGGCGGCGAGCCCGCCGCGCCGCCGGGCGTGTGGTCGTGGCGCCCGCCCGCCGCCCTGGTGACCGACCTGTCCGACCTGCTGGCCGGGAGGGCCCGATGACCACCAGCACCAGCACCGGCACGCCCGCCCCGGCCCCCGCCTCCGTGCCTGACGTGGTGCCGGACGCGGAGCGCGCCGCCACCCGGGTGCGCAGCGCCACCGGGCTGCTGCGCGACTTCAACGCGCTGGGTCTGCTGCGCGCCGCCGACGTCCACGTCGCCCGCCGGCTGGGCGCCGTCGCGGGGGAGGACGACGAGCGGGTCCTGCTGGCCGTGGCGCTGGCCGTGCGGGCGGTGCGGCACGGCTCGGTGGTCCTGCACCTGCAGCAGGCGCCGGTGACGGTCGTGCCGGAGGACGAGGAGGACACCGGCGCCGTCGGCGTCGTGGACGCCCCCTGGCCCGAGCCGGCCGGCTGGCTGCGCGCCGTGCGCGCCAGCGCGCTGACCACCGTGCACGACGAGCCTCCGGCGCACGCCGGCGCGGCCGGGGACGGCCCGCTGCGCCCCGTGCACGTCGCGGGCGACGGGCTGTGGCTGGACCGGTACTGGCGGCTGGAGGTCGCCGTCGCCGAGGACCTGCGCCGGCGCGCCGCGCACCCGCCGACCCACGACGCGGCGCGGGTGCGCGAGGTGCTGGACCGGTTGTGGCCGGGCGAGGCCGAGCCGTCCGACCAGCGCCGCGCCGCGGAGGTGTGCCTGCGCTCCGGAGTGGCGGTCCTCGGCGGTGGCCCGGGCACCGGCAAGACCACGACGGTGGCCCGGCTGCTGGCGGCGCTGCACGACCTGGCCGGCGACGGCCCGCCGCCGCGGGTGGCGCTGGCCGCCCCCACCGGCAAGGCGGCGGCGCGGCTGACGGAGGCCGTCACGGCCGCGGCCGCCGCGCCGGGCGTGTTCACCCCGGCGCAGGCGGCGTTCCTGGCGGGGGCCAGCGCCTCCACCCTGCACCGGCTGCTGGGCCTGCGGCCGGGCTCGGTGCGCGCCCGCTACGACGCCGAGCACCGGCTCCCGCACGACGTCGTCGTCGTCGACGAGGCCTCGATGGTGGGCCTGGGGGTGGTGGCGCGGCTGCTGGCGGCGCTGCGCCCGCAGGCGCACCTGGTGCTCGTGGGCGATCCCGACCAGCTGGCCTCGGTGGAGGTCGGTGCCGTCCTGGCCGACCTGGTCGCCCCCGCGCTGGAGGCCCCCGCGCCGGAGGTCCCCGCGCCGGACGCTCCCGGTGCGGGGACGGCCGGCACCGTCGCCGGCGGCGTCGCCCTGCTGCGCACCACGCACCGCTTCGCCGCCGGCGGTCCCATCGCCGAGCTGGCGCGGGCGGTGCGCGCGGGGCGGGCCGACGCGGTCGTGGACGTCCTGCGCGCCGGTGGCGACGGCGTGGAGTTCCGCGAGGTCGCCGAGGACGAGGCCGTGGCGGGTCCGGCGCTGGAGGCGGTGCGCGCCGACGTCGTGGCGCGCGCCCGAGAGGTGGTGGACGCGGCCCGCCGCGGCGACGCGGAGGGCGCCCTGGCGGCGCTGGACGCGCACCGCGTGCTGTGCGCGCACCGCCGCGGCGGGCGGGGCGTGTCGCAGTGGAGCGCGCTGGCGCACCGCTGGTCGGTGGAGGAGCTGGGGGTGCGCCCGCGCCCGGACGGCCGCTACGTCGGTCTGCCGGTGATCGTGACGACGAACGACGCGGCGGCGGGCGTCTTCAACGGCGACACCGGGGTGGTGCTGGAGCGCGGCGGCGACCTGGTGGTGGCCGTGGGGCGCGGGGACGGTCCGCTGCTGGTGCCGCTGGCGCGCCTGGCGGCCGTGGAGCCGGTGCACGCCATGACGGTGCACCGCAGCCAGGGTTCGCAGTTCGGCGCGGTGACGGTGCTGGCGGCGCCGGCGCGCTCGCCGCTGGCGACCCGGGAGATGCTCTACACCGCCGTGACGCGGGCCCGGCACCGGGTGCGGGTGGTGGGCTCGGTGGAGGCGGTGACCGCTGCGGTGGAGCGCCCGCTGGCGCGCGCCACCGGTCTGGCGGCCCGCCTCGGCGGCTGACGTCCGCCACGCCCCCGGGCGGGCGGTGGACCCGGGGGCGGTCAGCGCGGGGGACGGTGCAGGGCCAGCAGCCGTCCGGGGGCGTCGGCGGCGCGGGCCTCGGCGGCCGCGGCGGCGTAGCGGGCGGGGTCCTTGGCGTCCGGTCCGCTCAGCTGCCCGCCGTGCCGGTGCAGCGCCGCGACGAACGACGGCCACCGCGCCAGCTCGGCCTCCAGGGCGTCGGGGAGCACCGTGCACCGCTGCGGCGGCAGCAGCCGCAGCACCGCGGCGGTGCTGCGCCGGTGAACGGCGCGGGCGCGGGCGCGGTTGGCGGCGCGCCGCCAGCCGTCGGCGTCACCGTCCACGAGCGCGTGCCAGTCGGCGCCCAGGGCCTCGGCGACGGCTCCGGCCACCGGCAGCAGGTGCTTGCCGCCGACGGCCAGGACCACCGGGCCGCGCAGCAGCGGGGTGAGCACGGCCGCGTCCGTGGCGCCCTCCACGAGCAGCACCGCCCGCCCGTGGGCGCTCGCGCCCCGCACCGCACGCACGAAGCCCGGGGGCAGCGCGGTGCGCGCCAGCCCCCGGGCTCGTGCGGTGCTGGTGCCGAGGAACGCGGCGACCTGCGCCACCACGTCCTCCGGCACGTCCTCGGACACCTTCCCGGTCACGTTCCCGGGTGCCGTGTCCGAGGGGTCAGCCGACCTTGGGCTTGTCCTCGGCCTTGGGGTAGATCTCGGTGTTCTGCGCGGTGGTGATCAGCGCGTCCTCGGGACGCGTCTGGTTCAGCGCGACCGCCTGCGGCGGCAGCACGGCGTGCAGCGCCCAGTCGGTGAGCACCCGCACCCGGTTCGCCATGCTCGGCAGGGCGAACAGGTGGTAGCCGCGCGCCACGACCTTGGCGGGCAGCCCGGTGAGCTCGACGCCGAGGGGCTTGGCCACGGCGGTCAGGCCGCCGAGGTCCGCGACCAGGCCGAGGTCCTTGTGGACGTAGTCCTTGGCCTGCCCGATGCCGAAGCTGGCGGCGATGTTCTGCCCGACCGCGGTGCCCTGGCGCTGCGCGTGCTGCGCGGTGGGCGGGGTGACCGGCTGCGGGCCGTCGGCCGGCTTCTCCTTGGCGAGGTCCGGCACGGCGGCGGCGTCGCCGACCGCCCACACGTCGTCGGCCACGCGCATCTGCGCGTCCACGACGAGCCGGCCGCGCTCCAGCGGCAGGCCGAGGGTGGCCATGAGCGGGTTGGCGATGATGCCGGCGTTCCAGATGAGCGTGCGCGAGGGCACCGGGGTGCCGTCGGTGAGGTTGATGACGTTGCCCTCGACCGAGGCCACGGACACGCCCAGGCGCACGTCGATGCCGCGGGCCTTCATCGCGGACAGGGCGTACTGGCCCAGGCGCGGCCCGAGCTCGGGCAGCACCGCGGGGGCGACGTCGATGAGCAGCCACTTGACGTCGTCCACGTCGATCTTCGACCAGCGGTCCGCGACGCGCTTGAGCCAGCGCTGCGTCTGGGCGACGATCTCGGTGCCGGTGTAGCCGGCGCCGACCGCGACGACGGTCATGCGCTCGGCGCGCTCGGCGTCGAAGCGCGGGTCGTCGGGCAGCGAGTCCGCGGCGTCGAGCTGGTTGACCAGGTGGTCGCGCACGAACGCGGCCTCGGTGATGGTCTTGACCCCGCGGGCCGACTCCGCCACGCCCGGGATGGGGAAGCGGCGGGTGACCGAGCCGGGGGCCAGCAGCAGGCGGTCGTAGGAGAGGACCTGCGTCTCGTCGCCGGTCTCCTCCTGCCCGCTGCGCGTGATGGTGACCGTCTTGGCCTCCACGTCCACCGACGTGACGTGCCCGACGACCAGCCGGTGACGCGGCAGCGCCTGGCGCAGCGAGACCGCGATGTGGCGCGGCTCGAGCACGGAGGCGGTGACGTCGGGCAGGAGCGGGCTGTACGTGAGGTGGTCGGTGGGGCTGACGATCACCAGTTCCGCCGTGCTGGCGGGGAGGAGCTTCTCCAGCTTCTTGCCGGCGTACAGGCCGGCGAAGCCCCCTCCGACGATGACGACTCGCTGTCGATCGACCATGTAGGACACCTCTTGTCTCTCCGTCGCCGGGACCGTGGTTTCCCGTTACGGGAAGAATCCTTGCACGCGGCCGCCGCGCACCTCAGCCCGGGACGTCCCCGGCGCCCGCGCCGCGGGCCGGGCAGCGCACCAGGTGGTCGTCCACCAGCCCGCACGCCTGCATGGTCGCGTAGGCCGTGGTGGGCCCCACGAAGCGGAACCCGGCGCTCTTCAGCGCCCGTGCCAGGGCCGTCGAGGCCGGGGTGGCGGCGGGCACGTCGGCGGGTTCGACGGGGGCCGGGCCGGGCTCGGCGGGCGCGAAGGACCACACCAGCCGCGACAGGCCCGCGCCGGTCTCGGCCAGGCGCAGGGTGGCGCGGGCGTTGTGCACCGCGGCGCGCACCTTGAGGCGGTTGCGGATGATCCCGGGGTCGGCGAGCAGCCGGGCCTCCTCCGCCTCGCCGTAGCGGGCCACCCGCTCGGGGTCGAAGCCGTCGAAGGCGGCGCGCAGCGTCTCGCGCCGGCGCAGCACGGTGATCCACGACAGCCCCGACTGGAAGGCCTCCAGGCACAGCCGCTCGTACAGGGCCGCGTCGCCGTGCACGGGGCGGCCCCACTCGGTGTCGTGGTAGCGCTCGTACAGCGGGTCCCCGGTGCCGAAGCAGCGGAACGGCGCGTCCTGCTCGCCGGGGCCGCCGGCGGTGGTCGTCGTGCTCACGCGGCGAGCCTGGCAGCCGCCACCGACACCTCGCGCGGCCCGCGGGGCCGGGGCGGTCGTGTCGGCGGCGGCCGGTAGCGTCCGCGACGTGCTGCGCATCCTGGTCCTCAACGGCCCCAACCTCGGCCGCCTCGGCACGCGCCAGCCGGAGGTGTACGGCACCACCACCCTCGCCGACGTCGACGCCGGCCTGCAGGAGCTGGCCGCCGAGCTGGGCGTGGAGGTGGAGCTGCGCCAGACCGACGCCGAGCACGAGATGCTCGCGTGGGTGCACGGCGCCGCCGACGAGGGCTGCCCGGTGGTGCTGAACCCCGCCGCGTGGACGCACACCTCGGTGGCGCTGCGCGACGCCTGCGCCGAGCTGCGCGCCGGGCTGGTGGAGGTGCACCTGTCGAACGTGCACGCGCGCGAGGACTTCCGCCGGCACTCCTTCACCGCCCCCGTGGCCACCGGCGTGATCGCGGGCCTGGGGGTGCAGGGGTACTCCCTGGCGGTGCGCTTCCTGGCCTCGCGCCACGCGTAGGCTCCTGGGGTCCTCCGCCGGGGGCGGGGCGCAGCAGCACGTCAGCAGCAGGTGAGCAGCAGGTCGGCAGCGGGTCGGCGGGACGCGAGCACGGGAGACGCAGTGGTCGAGCACATGAAGTGGTGGGGCTGGGGCCAGGAGGGCGTGGCCTTCCACCACGAGGACAAGCCGGCGCTGGCGCCGTTCGCGCGGGAGATGGCCGGGATCGACTTCGACGCGCCGCCGGTGCGGGTGCCGGAGCTGTCCGAGCTGGACGTGCCCGCCTCGCAGGCGCCCGAGCAGCTGCGCGCGGCGTTCGCCGGGGCCGTGGGCGCCGAGCACGTCCACGACGACGACCTGGACCGCGTCGTGCACGCGTACGGCAAGTCCATGCGCGACCTCGTGCGCATCCGCCGCGGCGACTTCGGCCGCCTGCCGGACCTGGTGGTCTACCCGGGCACCGAGGCGGAGGTGGAGGCCGCGCTGCGCGTGGCGCTGGACGCGGACGCCGTGCTCATCCCCTTCGGCGGCGGCTCCAACATCGTCGGCTCCCTGGAGGCGCCGCGCGAGGAGACCCGCCCGGTCGTCTCGCTGGACCTGGGCCGGCTGCGCTCGCTGCTGGAGCTGGACGAGACCTCCCAGCTGGCCCGCATCCAGGCCGGCGCGCTCGGCCCGGACCTGGAGGCCCAGCTCAACGCGCGCGGCTGGACGCTGGGGCACTTCCCTGACAGCTTCAAGCACTCCACCCTGGGCGGCTGGATCGCCACCCGCTCCTCGGGGATGCAGTCCGACCGCTTCGGCGACATCGCCGACATCACCCGCGCCGTGCGGGTGGTGACGCCCAAGGGCGTGGTGGCCACCCGCAACGTGCCGGTGCAGGCGGCCGGTCCCAGCGTGCGCGAGATGGTGCTGGGCAGCGAGGGCCGCCTGGGCGTCATCACCGAGGCCACGGTGCAGGTGCACCGCCTGGCGGAGGAGCGCGTCATCCAGGCGTACTTCTTCCCCGACTACGGCAGCGGGCTGAAGGCCATGCACGACATCGCCGCCTCGGACGCCTCCCCGTCCATCACCCGCGTCTCGGACGAGATGGAGACCCGGTTCACGCTGGCCACCTCCAAGAAGGGCAGCGCCCTGTCGCAGCTGCTGTCCAAGGGCGTGAAGCTGTACGCCTCCAGGGGCAAGGGCTTCGACCTCGAGAAGATGTGCCTGTCGTTCATCGGGTTCGAGGGGTCCTCGCTGCACGTCAAGCGCAGCAAGCGCCTCGTCGACGAGATCGTCAAGCGCCACGGCGGCTTCGGCGTCGGCACCGGCCCGGGCACCCTGTACGACCAGAAGAAGTTCGACACCCCCTACATCCGCGACTTCATCCTCGACCGCGGCGCCTACGGCGACGTGTCCGAGACGTCCTCGACCTGGGCGACGCTGAAGACGCTGCACGACGACGTGGTCGCCGCCGCCCAGAAGGCGTTCGCGGAGATCGGCACGAAGGGGTTCGTCTTCTGCCACCTGTCGCACAGCTACCACTCCGGGGCGTGCCAGTACTTCACGTTCGCCTTCCAGCCGCCCGCGGGCCGCGACGGGCTGGAGGCCTACGACATCGTCAAGGGCGCGATCCAGCAGGCGTTCATCGACAACGGCGGCACCCTCTCGCACCACCACGCGGTGGGCCGCGAGCACAAGCGCTGGGTGGGCGAGGACCTCTCCCCGGCGGGTGCCGAGGTCGTCAAGGCGCTGTTCGAGGGCGTGGACCCGGGCCGCAACCTCAACCCGGGGGCGATCGTCGACTGACCCGCCGCGGGGGCGGCGGCGCCGTCAGGCCACGCGCAGCTCGGCCCAGACGGTCTTGCCGTCCCCGCGGGGGCTGACCCACCAGCGCTCGGCCAGGACGTCCACGATGTGCATGCCGCGGCCGCTGAGGGCCTCGTCGCCCGCGCCCCGCGGCAGCGGGTGGGACGTCGAGCTGTCGTCCACGCCCAGGCACAGCCGCGCCGCCAGCGGGTCGTGCCGCACCGTCAGGGCCGTGCCGCACCCGGTGTGCAGCACGGCGTTGGTGACCAGCTCGGAGACCACGAGCTCCGCCTCGTCGGCGATGCGCACCAGGCCCCACGCGTCGAGGGTGAGGCGCAGGTGGTCCCGGGCGGTGGCGACGGCGCGCGGGTCCGCGGGCAGCACCACCTGCGACTCGCGGCTGCCGGGGGCGGGGCCGGCGTAGTCGGCCACCAGCAGCGCGGCGTCGTCCGCGAGGGTGCCGGCGGTGGGCGCGAGCAGGAGCTCGGCCAGCTCGGCGGCGGGTGCGCCGGCGTGCTCCAGCAGCACCCGCTCGAGGGCCGCCGCCCCGTCGTCGCCGCGCCCGCGGGGCCGGTCCACGACGCCGTCGGTGTGCAGCAGCAGCCGGCTGTGCCCGCTGAGCCGGTGCCGGGCCGTCGGGTAGGTGGCGTCGGCGCTGACGCCCAGCGGCGGGCCGGGCTCGACCTCCAGCCTCCGCGGCGGGCCGGGGGTGAAGACGACCGGTGGGGGGTGCCCGGCGCTGGCGACGTCCACCTCCCCGGTGTCGGTGTCCAGGCGCAGCAGGCAGCAGGTGGCGAACAGCTCGGTGCCCGCGGCCAGCAGCAGCTCGTTGGTGCGCGCCAGCACGGCGGAGGGTTCGTGGCCCTCGCTGACGTAGGCGCGCACCGCGGTGCGCACCTGCCCCATGAGGGCCGCGGCGGCGCTGCTGTGGCCCTGCACGTCGCCCATGACGAGCACCAGACCGGCGGCGGTGCGCACGGCGTCGTAGAAGTCCCCGCCCACCTCGGCGCCGTCGGTGCCCGGCAGGTACCGGGGGGTGAGGGTCACCACGTCGTCCTGGGGCAGGGCGGCGGGGAGCAGGCCGGTCTGCAGGGCACGGGCGGTCTCCGCGTCCCGGCGGGCCCGCGCGAGCACCTCGCGGTCCTCGGCCTGGCGGCGGGCGCGGCGCTCGCGGTCGAAGATCGAGACCACGAGGTCGGCGAGGTCGGCGAGGTCGGCGCGCTGGGTGCCGGTCAGCTCCCGCGGCTCGAGGCCGAACGCGCACAGGGTGCCCAGGGCGAGCCCGTCGGGGGTGAGCAGGGGGGCGGCGGCGTAGGCGCGCACGGCGGCCATGCGCCCGTCGACCCAGGGGTTGGCGGCGAAGCGCACGTCGCGGCGGGCGTCGCGGGCGTGCACGAGGCCGCCGACGCCGATGGAGTAGGCGCACATGGAGTCCTCGCGCGCGCACTCCGAGCGCTCGAAGCCCTCGGCGGCGAGCTGGCGCTGCAGGTGCTCGTCGATGATGTTGACGACGGCGTTGGGCAGGCCGGTGACGCGGGTGGCGAGCCGCACCGCGGCCTGCAGCTCGCGCGGGGGCTCGGCGGTGACGTCGACGTAGTCGCGCAGGGCCGCCAGGCGTGCGGCTTCCCCGGCGTCGGCGGGGGCCCCGCTGGGCGTGCCGGAGGGGCTGCGATCCACAACAGCATGTTACTTCACGACTACTGTGCGTGTTACTAGTTCGAGCGCTCCCCCCGGGCGGTCAGTGACCGCTCCCGGGGTGGCGCCGCTTCGCCCCACCCGGCATGGCGTTCCACGCCCGGCTCACCACGCCGCGCGGCACCACGTCCAGCACCGTGGAGACCACCCGCCAGCGCCGCGTCGGCACGCTCACCACCCGCCCGGCGAACAGGTCGTCCAGGGAGGCGCCCACCACGTCGTCCACGTCCAGCCACACGCGCTGCGTCAACGGCGAGCGCCCGCCCGAGCGCATCCCCGAGCGCGCGTGGAACTCGGTGTGCACGTACCCCGGCGCCACGACCGTGGCGCGCACACCGGTGCCGCGCAGCTCACCTGCCAGCGTCTCGGTGAGCACGATCACGTACGCCTTGGCGGCCGAGTAGTGCCCGCCGCCGGGCACCATCCCGGCCACCGAGCCCACGTTCAGCACGTACCCGCGCCCGCGCGGCACCATCGCCCCGGTCGCGGCCCGCGAGAGCACCAGCACCGCCCGGCACAGCACGTCGAACATCCGCTCGTGGTCGGCCGGGTCGCCGTCGAACAGCCGCTGCTTGAGGCCGAAGCCGGCGTTGTTCACCAGCACGTCCACCGGGCGCGCGGGGTCCGCGACGCGGTCGGCGACCCGCTGCAGCGCCTCGCGGTCGGCCAGGTCGGCGGCCAGCACCTCCACCGCCACCCCGTGCCGCTCGCGCAGCCCCGCGGCCCGCTCCTCCAGGCGCGCGGTGTCGCGGGCCACCAGGACCAGGTCGTGCCCGCGCGCGGCCAGGCTCTCGGCGTAGCCGGCCCCCAGGCCGGCGGTCGCGCCCGTCACCAGGGCGGTCGGTCGGGCGGGGGAGGCGGCGGGGGATGCGGCGGGGGTGCTCACGGCGGGCGAGCCTACGCGGGCTGCACGGCGACGCCGCGCCAGCGCCGCTGCGCCAGCAGCGCCACCAGGGCGGCGGTCAGGACGGCGCCCGCGGCCGTCGCCAGCGACAGCTGGGCGGGGGGGGGGGGGGGGGGGGGGGCCCCCCCCCCCCCCCCCCCACCCCCCCCCCCCCCCCCCCCCCCCGCCCCCCCCCCCCCACCCCACGCCCCCCCCCCCC
>NZ_JBKBCT010000036.1:0-38484 GCF_050871525.1 Kineococcus auxinigenes
GAGCGCCGCGCGGCGCGTCAGACCTGCGCGTCAGACGTGCGCGTCAGACGTGGTCGCGCCAGGAGTGCTGCGGCTCGAACCCCAGCAGCCGGCGGGCCTTGTCGATGCTCAGCAGCGTCTCGTGCTCGCCGAGGTCCCCGCGCACCTCCACGCCCGGGTACACCTCGGCCATCAGCTCCGCCGAGGAGCGGCTCATCACGGTGTCGGCGTTGGCGACGATGAACACCTCCACACCGGGGCCGGTGCGCTGCAGCGAGCGGCGCACGGCCTGGGCGCCGTCGCGGGCGTCGATGTAACCCCACAGGTTCCACTTGCGCAGGTGCGGGTCGGCGTCGAAGGACGGGAACTGCGCGTAGTCCTCCACGTGCATGACGTTGGAGAACCGCAGGCCCGTCATCGTCAGCTGCGGCTCCCAGCGGCAGAAGTGGTGCGCCATCTCCTCCTCCAGCGCCTTGACGAGGGAGTAGGTGGACTCCGGGCGCACCCGGTACTCCTCGTCCAGCGGCGCGTACGGCGGGTCGGCGGCGTCGAACGGCAACCCCAGCAGGGTCTCGCTGGAGGCCCACACCACGTTGCGGACCCCGGCGGCGCGGGCGGCGTCGAACACGTTCCACGTCGCGGCGGAGTTGTTGCGGAACGTCGCGGAGTTGCTCACCAGGCCGGGGGCGGGGACCGCCGCCAGGTGCACGACGGCGTCGAGGGGGCCGCCGCGCTCGTCGGTGCGGCCGGCGAGGGCCTCGACGACCTGCCCGTGGTCGGTCAGGTCGATGCGCAGGAACTGCGCGTCGTCACCGGCGCGCAGCGTCGGCGGGCGCACCTGGTCCAGCGCGAGCACCGACCAGCCGTTCTCCAGCAGGTCGCGCAGCACGACCTGACCCAGCTTGCCGGCGGCGCCGGTCAGTGCGACGCGGGGCTGATCGGTGGGCATCGTCGTCCTCCAGGGGTGTGGGTCAGCTCTCCGCGATGACGCGGAGGGCTTGCGTGTCGACGCCGAGGACGGCGCGCTCGTCGGGCTTGCCGGGCAGGACGCTCTCCACGTAGGAGTGCACGGCCTCGTCCAGGCCGACGTCGCGGCCGGCTCGCTCGGACAGGTACCAGCGGTGCTCGAGGACCTCGTGGAACAGTTCGGGACCCTCGAGCTTGCCGCGCATCTCGCGGGGCACGGCGCGCTGCACGGGCTCGAAGACCTCCGCCATCCAGTCGTGCGCCACGATCTCCTCGTCCTCGTTCTGCCGGTCGGTGGCGGCCATGTAGGAGTCGAGGTCGTTGAGCAGGCGGCGCGCCTGGTTCTCCTCGGCGTCCAGGCCCGTCAGGCGCAGCAGGCGCCGGGAGTGGTGGCCGGCGTCGACGACCTTCGGCTCGATGCGCACGGTGGTGCCGTCGATGTCGGTGGTGATGGCGAGCTCACCGACGTCGAAGCCGAGGTCGTTCAGGCGCCGGATGCGGGCCTCGACGCGCCAGCGCTCCCCGCGCTCGAAGGACTCCGGCTCGGTCAGCTCGGACCACAGGGCGCGGTAGCGGGAGATGATGCGGTCGGAGATGGCCAGGACCTCGTCCATCTCCACCTCCAGGGCTCCGCTGGCGACGACGTCCATGAGCTCACCGGCGATGTTGGTGCGCGCCACGTCGAGGTCGTACTCGCGCTGCCCGGTGGACAGCTCGTCGTAGAGCTCACCGGTCTCGGCGTCCACGAGGTAGGCGGCGAAGGCGCCCGCGTCGCGGCGGAACAGCGTGTTCGACAGGGAGACGTCGCCCCAGTAGAAACCGGTGATGTGCAGCTTCACCAGCAGCACGGCCAGGGCGTCCACGGCGCGCTTGGCGGTGCTCGGCCGCAGCGTCTGGCTGTACAGGGCGCGGTAGGGCAGGGAGTACTGCAGGTGCCGGGTGACGAGCACCGAGTTCAGGGGTTCGCCGTCGTGGCCGACGCGGCCGGTGATGACGGCGACGGGCAGGACCGAGGGCACCTCGAGCCGGTTGAGCATGCGCAGCATCCGGTACTCGCGGTGCGCGATCTCCGCGTTGGTCTCCTTCACGGCGAGCACGCGGTTGCCCAGCTTCACGAACCGCACGACGTGCCGGGAGATGCCCCGGGGCAGCGCCGCGAGGTGCTCGTCGGGCCACTCCTCCAGCGGGACGTCCCACGGCAGGTCCAGCAGGTCGGGGTAGGGCCGAGCCGCGGTGATCTGCAGCGAGGTGGTGGTGGGCGCGCTCACGCCGGCCATCCTCTCTCACGCGGTGCCGGGACGTCTCGTCCCCGCACGCGGGGACGGGCCGCCACCCCCGCGCGGGGGTGGCGGCCCGTCCGTGGTCGCTGGGGGTCAGGCGCCCAGGCGCTCGCCGGAGTGCTGGTCGAACAGGTGCACGTGGCCCGACTTGGGCGTGAAGTGCACCGTGGAGCCCTTCTCCGGGGGACGGCGGCCGTCGACGCGGGCGATGACCTGGTGGTCCTCCTTGCCCGGCTGGGCGAGGGAGCCGTAGATGTACGCGTCCGCGCCCAGCTCCTCGACGACGTCGACGCGCACCGGCAGGCCGCGGTCGGAGAGCTCCAGGTCCTCCGGGCGCACGCCCAGGGTGAGCTTGTCGCCGGTGCCGGCCAGCGCGGTGCGCTCCACCGGGTGCACGGAGTCGCCCAGGCGCACGCCGCCGTCGGTGACGTCCAGGGTGAGCAGGTTCATGGCCGGGGAGCCGATGAACCCGGCCACGAACACGTTGTTCGGGTGGTCGTACATGCGCCGGGGGGTGTCGACCTGCTGCAGGATGCCGTCCTTGAGGACCGCCACGCGGTCGCCCATCGTCATGGCCTCGACCTGGTCGTGGGTGACGTAGACGGTGGTGACGGCCAGGCGCCGCTGCAGCGAGGCGATCTGGGTGCGGGTCTGCACGCGCAGCTTGGCGTCGAGGTTCGACAGCGGCTCGTCCATGAGGAAGACCTGCGGCTGGCGCACGATGGCGCGGCCCATGGCCACGCGCTGGCGCTGACCGCCCGAGAGGGCCTTGGGCTTGCGGGTCAGGTACGGCTCGAGGTCGAGGATCTTGGCCGCCTCCTGCACGCGGCGCTTGATCTCGTCCTTGGGGGTGCCGGCGATCTTCAGGGCGAAGCCCATGTTGTCGGCGACCGTCATGTGGGGGTACAGCGCGTAGTTCTGGAACACCATCGCGATGTCGCGGTCCTTCGGGGGGACCGTGGTGACGTCGCGGTCGCCGATGAGGATGCGACCGCCGTTGACGTCCTCCAGGCCGGCGAGCATGCGCAGCGAGGTGGACTTGCCGCAGCCGGAGGGGCCGACCAGCACGAGGAACTCGCCGTCCTCGACGTGCAGGTCGAGCGCGTCCACAGCGGGCCTGTCGCCGCCGGGGTAGATGCGGGTCGCCTTGTCGAACGTGACCGTGGCCATCGTCTCAGTCCTTCCACCGGCAGGTACGTGCCGGACGATCCGTAGTGGAACGGACCCGGTCGCTGCTGCTCCCGGGCGGTGTGCAGTTGTGGCCGGTGCGGCGGGGGGCCCTGCGGGCCGACGGGCCCGGGGGAGTCACCCGCGACTCCGACCGCCGCGGCGCCGTCGCTCACGTGGTCGCGGCGTCGCGGTGCCCCGGATACTGCCCCACGTCCCCGCGAGGGGCAAGGACTGTGAGCAGGGACACACCCGAACGGCCCGGCCGCCCGCCCGGGCGGGATGCCGGGCGGCCCGCACGGTGTTCAAGGACGTGGACGCCGCGGCGTCCGGGGGACAGCCGGTGCCCCTGTCACGGGCTCCCCCAGCCCTGGAGGACACTCGTCACCGTGGACCTGGAAGAGACCAAGCTGCCCGGCGTGGGGCTGCGGCACGACTTCACCACCGCGCGCGGCCGCCGCATCGGCGTGATCTCCACGCGCGGCGGTGAGCGCGAGCTGCTCGTCTACTCGCAGGACGACCCCGACGCCTGCCACTCCGTGGTGGACCTCGACGCGGACGAGGCCGAGGTCCTGGCCGAGCTGCTCGGCCAGCCGCGCGTCGTCGAGCGCCTCGCCCGCCTGCGCGAGCAGATCGAGGGGCTGGCCACCGAGGGCGTCTACGTCGAGCCCGGTTCGCCCTACGAGGGCCGGACCCTGGCCGACGCCGCCATCCGCACCCGCACCGGCGCCTCCGTCGTGGCGCTCGTGCGCGACGGCGAGGTCATCCCCTCGCCCGTGCCGTCCCAGCGCTTCCAGGCGGGTGACAAGATCGTGGTCGTCGGCACCCAGGAGGGCGTGCGCGCCACCGCCGAGGTGCTGGCGAAGGGCTGACGCAGGACGGGCCGCAGGGCCCTCGGACACGGGAAGGCGGCTGGTCGGGGAGTGCACGCCGCGGCCCTGCTCATCGAGCTCGGCGCGATCATCGTGGGTCTCGGCATCGTCGGGCGCCTCGCGGGGCGCCTGGGCATCTCGCCCGTGCCGCTGTACCTGCTGGCGGGCCTGGCGTTCGGGGCGGGCGGGGTCGTCCCGCTCAACGCCCCCGAGGAGTTCCTGGAAGCGGCCTCGCAGATCGGCGTCGTCATGCTCCTGCTCCTCCTGGGGCTGGAGTACTCCGCCGACGACCTGCTGGGCAACCTCAAGCGCCAGGCGCCGGTGGGCGTCCTGGACCTCGTCCTCAACGGCCTGCCCGGGGCGGTGACCGGCCTGCTGCTGGGCTACGGGGCCGTCGGGGCGCTGGCGTTGTTCGGCATCACGGCCGTCAGCTCCTCCGGCATCGTCGCCAAGGTGCTCACCGACACCGGCCGCCTGGGCAACCGCGAGACCCCCAGCGTGCTGGGCATCCTCGTGCTGGAGGACCTCGGCATGGCCGTCTACCTGCCGGTGCTGACCGCGGTGCTCGCCGCCTCGGGGGTCTGGCAGGCCACCGGCTCGGTCCTCATCGCCCTGGCGTGCCTGGCCGTGGCGCTGTTCGTGGCCCTGCGGTGGGGCTCGCACGTGTCCCGGTTCGTCTCCGCCGGCAGCGCCGAGGTGACGCTGCTGCGGGTGCTGGGCCTGGCGCTGCTGGTCGCCGGCCTCGCCGAGGCGGTGCACGTGTCCGCCGCCGTCGGCGCGTTCCTGCTGGGCATCAGCCTGTCCAGCGACCTCGAGGAGGAGGCGCACCGCTCCCTGGAGCCGCTGCGCGACCTGTTCGCCGCGGTCTTCTTCGTCTCCTTCGGGCTCACCACCGACCCGACCAGCCTGCCGCCGGTGCTGCTGCCCGCCCTGGCCCTCGTCGTCCTCGGCGTCGTCACCAAGCTCGTCACCGGCTGGGTCGCCGCCCGCCGCATCGGCATCGCGGTGCCCGGGCGCATCCGCGCGGGCGCCGCCCTGATCCCCCGCGGGGAGTTCTCCATCGTCATCGCCGGCCTGGCCACGGCCGCCGGGCTGGACCCGCAACTGGCGGCGCTGGCCGCCGCCTACGTGCTCGCCATGGCGGTGCTGGGGCCGGTCCTGGCGCGCTACGCGGACCCCTTCGGGCGCTGGTGGGTGCGCAGGCAGCGCGAGCGGGCGGCGGCCGTGACCGTCCGCTGAGCCCGCCGCCGGGCTCAGCGAGCGCGCAGGTCCGCCAGCCGCGCCAGCAGCACCGCCACGTCCTGCGGCGAGCCCACCCGCCAAGCCGCCGCGGTGTCGCCGTCACCGACCTTCACCGTCAGGTCGCCGGACGCGGGGGACAGCACGGCGAAGGCGTCCTCGTCGGTGACGTCGTCCCCGGCGAACAGGACCGCCTCCACGGGTGCCCCGCCGGCCGACAACCGCTCGCGCAGGCGCCGCAGACCGGCGCCCTTGCCCAGCTCCACGGCCCCCAGCTCCACGACCTCCTTGCCGCGCATGGGGTGCACGCCCGGCAGCGCGCCGGGCCCGGCCAGCGCCCGCTCGGTGACCTCCGCGGCCACGTCGCGCGCGGCGCGGCGGGTGTGCAGCACCGCCGACATCGGCTTGCGCTCCACGTGCACGCCCTCGCGGCCGGCCGCGAGGGCGTCCAGCTCCTCGACCAGGCGGGCCAGCAGCGCCGCCCGCTCCGGCGGCAGCGGCGCGGCGTCGCCGTCCAGGGAGGACTGGGTGCCGTGCCCGCCGACCAGCAGCACGCCGTCCGGCGGCTGCGCGCAGGCGCGCAGGTCGTCCAGCGCCCGGCCGGACACCAGCGCCACGTCCGTCGTGGCCACCAGGCGGGCCAGCGCCGCCGAGGACTCCGGCAGCGCCCGGGCCGCCGACGGCTCGTCCACGATGGGGGACAGCACGCCGTCGAAGTCCAGCGCCACCAGCACCCGCCCGCGCGCGGCGAAGTCCTCCAGGGCGCCTGCCAGCCCGGCCTCCAGAGCGTCGTCGCTCACGCCGACGCCTCCGCGCTCGCCGCGACCTCCGCAGCGGTCCCGCGCGGGTCGGGGGCGTGCTGGGCCAGCGCCTCGAGGAAGGACGCCGCCCACCGCTGCACGTCGTGGTCGCCCACGCGCCGGCGCAGGGCCCGCATCCGCCGGCCCGCCTCGCGCGGGGGCATCCGCAGCGCCCGCAGCACCGCGTCCTTCAGCCCGTCGATGTCGTGCGGGTTCACCATCAGGGCCTGCCCGCCCAGCTCGTCGGCGGCGCCGGTGAACTCGCTGAGCACCAGCACGCCGCGCTCGTCGTGGCGCGAGGCCACGTACTCCTTGGCCACGAGGTTCATGCCGTCGCGCAGGGCGGTGACGAGCATGACGTCGGCGGCCAGGTACAGCGCCGCCATCTCCTCGCGCCCGTAGGAGTGGTGCAGGTAGTGCACGGCGGTGTTCGCGATGGTCGAGTGGGTGCCGTTGATGCGACCGACGGTCACCTCCACGTCCTGGCGCAGCTGCACGTACTGCTCCACGCGCTCGCGGCTGGGGGTCGCGACCTGGACCAGCGAGGCCTCGGCGACGTCGACGCGCCCGTCGTCCAGCAGCTCCTCGAAGGCCTTCAACCGGTGCAGGATCCCCTTGGTGTAGTCCAGGCGGTCGATGCCCAGCAGCACGTGCTCCGGATCGCCCAGGTCGCGGCGGATCTCCGCGGCGCGCGCCTTGACGTCCTCGCGCTGGGCCAGCTCGTCCAGGGCGTGGAAGTCGATCGAGATGGGGAACGAGGCCGCCCGCACCTCGCGGCCGCCCTCGGCGTCCAGCCGGATGCGGCCGGCGCGCGCCGGCAGGTTGCTGGCCCGGCGGCAGGCGCGGGCGAAGTTGTTGGCGTCCGCGGCGCGCTGGAAACCCACCAGGTCCGCGCCGAGGAGACCGTCGATGATCGCCTTGCGCCAGGGCAGCTGGGCGAAGATCTCGAACGGGGGGAAGGGGATGTGGTTGAAGAACCCGATCTGCAGGTCGGGCCGGCGCCGGCGCAGCATGCGCGGCACCAGCTGCAGCTGGTAGTCCTGCACCCACACCGTGGCGCCCTGCGCGGCCTGCTCGGCGGCGGCCTCCGCGAACCGCTCGTTGACGCGCACGTAGGCCTCCCACCAGCTGCGGTGGTAGCCGGGGGCGACGATGACGTCGTGGTACAGCGGCCACAGGGTGCCGTTGGAGAAGCCCTCGTAGTACTCCTCGACCTCCTCCTCGGACAGGGGGATCGGCACGCACCGCACGCCCTCCGCGTCGAAGGGCTCGGGGGCGTCACCGGCGCTGCCGGCCCAGCCGACCCAGGCGCCGTCCTCGCGCTTCATGACGGGTTCGAGGGCCGTGACCAGACCGCCGGGGCTGCGCCGCCAGGACGTCGAGCCGTCGGGTTCCTCGACGCGGTCCACGGGGAGCCGGTTGGCCACCACCACCAGGTCGTAGTCACCGGGCATGGGGATGATCCTCCTCGGGGGTCGCTGCGGCCGACCCTACCCGCAAGGTCACGGACGGACCCGTCCACGATCCGTCCACGAGCCCCGCACGGGGCGTTCGCGCGGCCTCCACGAGCCGTGCCGGGGGTGGTGACGGGGCCCGACCGGGGTGTCGCAGGGCCTCGGCCGGCAGCGGCGCCTGCCGTACCGTGGGGACGTGGTCACCCCCTTCCCGCGCTCCCCGGACGCGGCGCCGGTGCGCCCCGGGGGCATGCCCGAGGACCACCGCCCCGACGGCACCCGGGAGCACGCCGGGGACGGCGCCGGGTGGGAGGGCCGCGGTCCCCGTGCCGCGGGCGCCGCCCCGTCGGCCGACCCGCGCACACCGGTCACCGGCTGGCGGCCCGCCGCCCCCGCCCCGCACACCCCCGCCCCGGGCGACCGGCTCGGCGGGTACCGCCTGGACCGGGTGGTCGGGGAGGGCGGCATGGGCGTGGTGTGGCTGGCGCTGGACGCCGAGCACCGCGCCGTCGCGCTGAAGGTCCTCAAGCCGCACATCGCCGCCGACCCCGACGCCCGGGCCCGCCTGGCCCGCGAGGTCCAGACGCTGGAGCGGGTGCGCTCGCCCCGCGTCGCCGAGGTCATCAGCGCCGACGTGGACTCCCCCTGGCCGCACCTGGTGACGCGCTACGTGCCCGGCCCCTCCCTGGAGGCCGTGGTCGCCTCGCGCGGGCCGCTGCGCGGCGGGCGCCTGCGCGACCTGGGCCACGGCCTGGCCGAGGCGCTGCGGGCCATCCACGCCGCCGGGGTCGT
This sequence comes from Kineococcus auxinigenes, assembly GCF_050871525.1. NCBI lineage: Bacteria > Bacillati > Actinomycetota > Actinomycetes > Kineosporiales > Kineosporiaceae > Kineococcus > Kineococcus auxinigenes. Next base: position 8,550 of record NZ_JBKBCT010000036.1, read on the forward strand.
GCACCGCGACCTCAAGCCCAGCAACGTGCTGGTGCTGGACGGCGCCCCCGTCGTCATCGACTTCGGCATCGCGCACGTCGCCGACGACGTGCGGCTGACCTCCACGGGCCTGGTCATGGGCACTCCCGGGTACCTGTCGCCGGAGGTCGTGGCCGGCGGGCGGGTGTCGACCGCGACCGACTGGTGGGGCTGGGCCGCCACCGTCGCCTACGCCGCCAGCGGCCGCCCGCCGTTCGGTTCCGGGCCCATGGAGGTCGTCCTGGACCGGGTGCGCCGCGCCGACGTGGACCTGACCGGGGTGCCCGCGGACCTGCGCGGGCCGCTGCTGGCCGCGCTCGCGGTGAACCCCGCGCACCGCCCCGACCCGGAGCAGCTGCTGCGCGCCCTGGACGGCGCCACCACGGGACCGCAGCCGGGCGCCGCCGGCCCGCCGGACCCGCCGGGAGCGGCCCGGACGAGCGCGGTGCCCGCGCCGGCGGGTCCGGCGTCGCGGCCGGTCTCGCGCTTCGACGCGCTCATCGGGCCGGACCCCACCGCACCGGAGACGACCGTGCTGCCCGCCGCGGCGCCGCCCGCGCCACCGGTCGTCCCGCAGCCGTCCTCGCCGTTCCCGCCGCAGCACCCCCCGCGGTACCCGGACCTGCCGGCGGACTCCACGCGCGTGCTGCCGCCGGTGGCGCCGCCCACCACCCCGGTGCCGCAGCCGCCGGTGCGTCCCGGGGTCCGGCAGGCGCCGCGGGGCTGGATCCCGGGGGTGCCCGGTCCGGGGCCCGCCCAGCCGCCGACCGGCCCGGGCGGGCCGTCGCCGGTCCCCGCCCCCTCGCCGCAGGGCCGGCCCGCCGGTCAGGAGCCGCCGCGGGGTGCCGGCGCCCGGACGGGCACGAACGGGCAGCCGGCGCGCCCGCAGCGCACCTGGACCCTCTTCGCGGGCCTGGTGGCCCTGGTCGGCGTCTTCGCCGTCGCCCCCACCGCGGGCGTGGTCGTCGCGTTCGCCGGCGGGGTGCTGGCGCGCACGGTGGACCGCGCCTCCTCGGCGCTGTTCCGCCGCCGCTGGGAGGCCGGGCCCCGCTCCACGGACGCGCTCGCGGTGACGGCCGGCGCCCCGTGGCACCTGCTGCGGGCGGCCGTCTCGACCGCCTTCGCCTCGGTGGTGCCGCTGCTGGTCGGACTCAGCGTGGTCTTCATCGGCGGCGCCGTGGCCGGCTGGCCGGTGGGCGCCGAACCGGGGTCCCCGCGGCTGCTCGCCCTCGGCGGGCTGGCGGGCACCCTCGTGGCGTGGTTCGGGCCGGGCAGCCGTTCGCTGCAGCGGGGGGCGCGCACCGCGGTGCGCTCGTGCCTGCGCGGCGAGCGCGAGACGGGCGTCGCGATCGGCGTGCTGCTGCTCGTCGCCCTGGCCGCCACCGTCATGGTGCTGCAGGGCGGGTCCCCGGACTGGCGCCCGCTGTCGCAGTCGCCGTTCGACTGGCTCCAGTAGCCGGCCCGCGGGGGCGCGGCCCGCGCTCTCAGCCCAGCGGCGGGGTGCTCTCGCGCAGCAGCACCCGGCCCCGCACGTGCTCCACGCGCCGCTGCGCGGCGGGTTCCTCCACCAGGTCGAAGGCTCGCCCGCCGATCTCCGCCAGCGGCAGCTGCACCGTCGTCAGCGCCGGGCTGACGTCGCGCAGGGTGGGGATGTCGTCGAAGCCGGCCACCGCCACGTCCCCGGGGACGTCCAGCCCGGCGTCGCGCACCGCCGCCATCGCCCCGACCGCCATGACGTCGTTGGCGGCCAGCACGCACGGCGGCCGCCCGCCCGTGCGCGCCAGCCCGCCGGCCAGCACCTCGCTCATCGCCCCGTACGCCCCGTCGCGGGTGAAGGCGCACTCCAGGTCCAGCACGGGCGGCAGGCCGTGCGCGGCCAGCGCGTCGCGGAAACCGGCGCTGCGCTCCACCGCGGTGGACACCTGGCGCGGGCCCGCGAGCACCACGAACTCCCGGTAGCCCAGGCCCACCAGTTCCTCGGCCAGCCGGCGCGCGTCCTCGCGGTTGTCGATGAGCACGGTGTCCACGCCCAGCACGTCCTGGGTGACGGCCGCGACCCGGCCACCGCCGGCGCGGAACGCGTTGAGCTCCTCGCGAAGCGCCAGCGTGGAGGCGTCGTCCTGCCACCGGCTGCCCGCGAGCAGCACCGCGCGCACCCGCTGGCGCCGCAGCGCCGTGACGTGGGCGACCTCGGTGGCCGCCGAGGCGCCCGTCACCGCGAGCGTCACGATGACGTCGGAGGGGGCGGCGCGCTCCATCACCCCGGCCGCGATCGTCGAGAAGTACGGGTCGGCGATGTCGTGCACCACCAGGCCCACGATGTTCGAGCGGCCCCGCGCCATCGCCTGCGCCTGCGCGTTGGGGGAGTAGTCCAGCTGCGCCGCCGCGGAGAGGACCTTCTCGCGCAGCGCCTCGCCGACCACCCGAGTGCTGCCGTTGAGCACGCGCGAGGCCGTGGCCAGCGAAACCCCGGCTTCGCGGGCGACGTCGTGCAGCGTCACCACGCCGGAGGCGGGAGCGCGGCGCGCGCGGCGCCTGACGACCCGGTCGGTGCTCGGCGTGGCCTGCTGCTCCTGCGACACGGCACCCATCCTGCCGTGCCCGGGACCGTCAGAGGAGGTCCGCGTACCGCTCCGGGTGTCGCCGGACGTGCAGGCGCACGAAGGAACACGCCGGGACCACCCGCAGCCCGCGCTCGCGCACGTCCCGCAGCGCGGCGTCGACGAGGGCGCCGGCCAGCCCCTCGTCCTGGTGCTCGGGCACCACCTCGGTGTGCACGAACGCCAGCACCGTGCCCCGGTCGGTGTCCTGCGGCACGTAGTCGGCCAGCGCCACCAGTTCGCCGTCCAGGCGGCCCTCGTAGCGGTGGGCCGGCTCGTCGTGGGTGACGACGAGGCGGGCGGCGGGGTCCTTCGCGGGAGTGCTCACGGGCGGGGGAACGCCCCGGGGGCTGACGGGCTTCCCCGGCGCGGGTAGCGTCGTGTCCAGCCGGATCCTTACAACGTTGGAGGAAGCTGTGTCCGCACCCGTTCCCGTGAGCGCCGTCGTCGACCTGGACGTCACCGGCCCCACGATCAACCCCCACGTCTACGGGCACTTCGCCGAGCACCTGGGGCGGTGCGTCTACGAGGGCTTCTACGTCGGGGAGGACTCCGACATCCCCAACGAGGGGGGCATCCGCCTGGACGTCGTCGAGGCGCTGCGCGCCCTGGACATCCCCAACCTGCGCTGGCCCGGCGGCTGCTTCGCCGACGAGTACCACTGGATGAACGGCATCGGCCCCAAGGAGAGCCGGCCGCGCATGGTGAACACCCACTGGGGCGACGTGGAGGAGAACAACCACTTCGGCACCCACGAGTTCATGGCGCTGTGCGAGCTGCTGGGCACCGAGCCGTACGTCTCCGGCAACGTCGGCTCCGGCACCGTGCGGGAGATGAGCGAGTGGGTGGAGTACCTCACCCGCCGCGGCGACTCCCCGATGGCGCGGCTGCGCCGGGAGAACGGCCGCGAGGAGCCCTGGAAGGTCAAGTTCTGGGGCATCGGCAACGAGGCCTGGGGCTGCGGCGGCAACATGACCGCCGAGCAGTTCGCCGAGCAGGCCCGCACGTTCGCCACGTACTGCCGCGACCAGGACGACAACCGGCTGTACCGGATCGCCGCCGGCGCCAGCGACGACGACTACCGCTGGACCGAGGCGCTGATGAAGACCGTCAGCGGCCTGGGCGGCAAGGGCGTCGAGGAGCGCCACGGGCACGCGCCCATCCAGGCCGTCTCGTTCCACTACTACACGTGGACCGGGCCGTCGTGGGAGCACAAGGGCTCGGCGACGGAGTTCAGCACCGACGACTACTACCGCACCATGCTCAAGGCGCAGGGCATGGAGCGCGTCCTCGGCGGCCACGCGCGGGTCATGGACGCCTACGACCCGGACAAGCGGATCGGCCTCGTCTGCGACGAGTGGGGCACCTGGTTCGACGTGGCGCCCGGCACGAACCCGGGGTTCCTGTACCAGCAGAACACCCTGCGCGACGCGCTGGTCGCCGGCCTGCACTTCGACGTGTTCCACCGCTTCGCGGACCGCCTCGTCATGACGAACATCGCCCAGACCGTCAACGTGCTGCAGGCGGTGGTCCTCACCGACGGCGCCGACCTCGTCCTGACGCCGACGTACCACGTGTTCCGGATGAACCGCCGCCACCAGGGCGCCGCGTCGCTGGCCGTGCACCTGCACGAGGGCGCCCCCGTGCGCGACGTCGACGGCGAGCAGCTGCGCACCTTCTCCGCCTCCGCGTCCGTCCGCGACGACGTGGCCCTGCTGTCGCTGACGAACCTGGACACCGAGGCGCCCGTCACCCTCACGGTGGACCTGCGCGGGCGCACCGTCGGCGAGCCCACCGGTGAGGTCCTCACCGCCGCCGACCTGACCGCGCACAACGTGCCCGGGCAGGCCACGGCGGTCGAGCCGCGCGCCTTCGACGGCGTCCGCCTGGAGGGTTCGACCCTGACCGTGCAGCTGCCACCGCACTCGTTCGCGACGGTGCAGCTGCCGCTGGTGGGCTGAAACCCACCGCTCAGGCGCGGGCCAGCAGTTCTTCGACCTCGTCCCAGGAGGACACCACCGCGAACGCCCCGGCCTCGCGCAGGGCGCCGGTGCGGGCCTGCCGCTCCTGCTCGGGCACGAACTGCACGGTGCCGATGGTGCGCACCCCCGCGGCCACCGCGGACAGTGCCCCGTTGACGGAGTCCTCCACCGCCACGGCCTCGTCCGGGCTGATCCCCATGTCCTGCAGGGCGTGCGCGTACACCGCGGGGTCGGGCTTGCTCGTGGGCTCCGGCAGCGAGTCCTCGGCGCTGTAGCGGCGCCCGGCCTCGAAGAACCCGGCCAGGCCGGTGACGTCCAGGCAGGCGTCCAGGCGGGAGGTCGCGCTGGAGGTGACGGCGGCGAGCCCGAAACCCTGCGCCAGGCGGGTCAGCGGCTCACGCACCGCGGGGTCCTCGCGCAGCACCGTGCGCAGGTGCGCGGTGACGACGTCCTTCTCCTCGGTGACCCAGTCCTCCAGGTCGCCCGCGGCGAGGTCCCGGCCGTAGCCGCGGGCCAGTTCCTGCGCGGCGGCGCGGAAGTTCTTGCCGTTGGTCATGGACTGCAGCTCGGCGGGGGAGTAGGGGCGCTCGGCGCCCAGCTCCGCCAAGAACCGGTTCGTCACGTCCGCCGAGGCGGCGTACGCGGGTTCCTCCGACGGGAACAGCGTCCCGTCGGCGTCGCACAGCAGCGTGGTGATCCCCGTGGGGTCGAAGCCGGTGGAACGGTCGGTCACGCAGCGCCCTCCTCGTCGAGCGTCAGGTACAGCTGGATCACCTCTCGCGGTCCCTGTTCCTCCAGGGCCCGCAGCGCCACCTCCACGGAGGCGACGAAGTGCTCGTCGCGGGAGAGGCTGTCGAACACCGTGCTCTCGCTGAGCAGGACTTCGGGTTCCACGTCGCCCTCCCGGGCGAGGTCCCCGAGGCGCTCGGACAGCGGGCCCTCCACCGGGAAACGCTCGCCGGCGTAGTCGTACCCGCGCAGGAACCGCATCCAGCCCGCCACCGCGAGCACGAGGAGCTGGTGGGGCCGGTGCTGCTCCAGCGCGGCCCGCAGGGAGGGGAAGACGTAGTTCGGCATCTTGCTCGAGCCGCGCCGGCACAGCCGCAGGAGCTGGTCGCCCATCCGCGGGTTCGACAGCCGCTGCACGAGGGTGCGCTGGTACTCGGTCAGGTCGATGCCCGGTACCGGCGGCAGCAGCGGGGCGATCTCCTCGCCCATGAGGCGCACGAGGTACTCGCGGAAGACGTCGTCGGCCATGAGCTCGTCGATGGTGCGGAACCCGGCGAGGTGACCGAGGTAGCCGAGCGCGCAGTGGCTGGCGTTGAGCAGGCGCGTCTTCATCGTCTCGTACGGCACCACGTCGTCCACGAACTGCACCCCGACCTCCTCCAGCGGGGGGCGCCCGGCGCAGAAGGAGTCCTCCACGACCCACTGGGTGAACGGCTCGGTGATGACCGGCCAGCGGTCGTCCACCCCGGTGGAGGCGGCGATCGCGTCGCGCTCCTCGGGCGTCGTGGTCGGGGTGATGCGGTCGACCATCGAACTGGGGAAGGTGACGTTCTCCTCGATCCAGCCGGCGAGGTCGTCGCCCAGGCGCTCGTCGCGCAGCCGGGCGAAGGACAGCACGGCGGTGCGGGCGGCCGCCCCGTTGTGCTGCATGTTGTCGCAGGACAGCACGGTGAAGGGGCCGGTGCCGGCCTCGCGGCGGCGGGCCAGCGCACCGGTGAGCAGGCCGAAGACGGTGCCGGGGCGCTCGGGGTCCTCCAGGTCGGCGCGCACGGCGTCGTCGTCGGCGTCGAACTCGCCGCTGTGCGGGTCGATCCGGTAACCGGTGCCGGTGATCGTCAGCGTCACCACGCGGGTGCGCGCGTCGGCCAGGACGTCCAGCACCGCACCGGGGTCGTCCGCGGTCAGCAGGTAGCGGGTCAGCACCCCCACCACGCGGGCGCTCTCCTGCTCGGCGCCCCGCTCGACGACCGTGTACAGCCGGTCCTGCGCCTCGAGCACCTCACCGATCTGCGGGCTGTGCATCCCCACGCCCACCAGACCCCAGTCGCGGTGGCCGCGGCGGGCCAGCTCGTCCAGGTACACGGCCTGGTGGGCCCGGTGGAAACCGCCGACACCGATGTGGACGACGGAGGGGACGAGCGCGGTGCGGTCGTACCCGGGGACGGAGACGGCGCTCGGGAGGTCGTGCAGGGTGCTGTCCGAGAGGGGGACGGCCCGGTCGGGACCGGGGGTGGGCGCGTCGGCCAACGTTGCTCCTCGCAGAAGGGTCCACGGTGCGGTGCCCGCGGGTTGGAGCACTCGTCCCGTACCCGCTCCGGGCGGACCCAAACCTGCGGCGCGCAGCGCCCGGGTGCGTCGCGCGCCGCCGAACGGGTACGTGGAAGCGGAGGGCGAGCACCGACCGCCCCACCGGCACCCGAGGAGCGATCCGTGTCCGAGAACACCGCCGACCCCACCGAGGCGCCGTCGCGCCCCGAGCCGGAGGTCGAGGAGGCCTTCGACCGGCTCGTCAGCGAGGGCCGCGACCGGCTGGCGCGCCCGCTGCTGCCGCTGGTGAGCACCGGGTTCCTCGGTGGCCTCGACGTCGGCACCGGCGTCCTGGCGTACCTGCTGGTGCTGCACGCCACCGGCAGCCACCTGCTGGCGGGGCTGGCGTTCTCGATCGGCTTCGTGGCCCTGCTGCTGGCGCGCAGCGAGCTGTTCACCGAGGACTTCCTCGTGCCCGTCACGGCCGTCGTGGCCCGCGAGGGCAGCGTCCTGTCCCTGCTGCGGCTGTGGGCGGTGACGCTGGCCTTGAACCTCGTGGGCGGCTGGGTGATCACCTGGCTGATCGTGGGTGCCCTGCCGGACCTGCACGCCACCGTGGTGGAGTCCGGCACCCACTACGCCACCATGCCCATCGGTGTGAAGTCGTTCTGCCTCGCCGTCCTGGCCGGCGTGGTCATCACCCTCATGACCCGCATGCAGCACGCCACCGAGAGCACGGGGGTGCGGATCGTGCCCGCGATCCTGTTCGGCGCGCTGCTGGCCGGCGGGCAGCTCTTCCACTCCGTCCTGGACTCCCTGCTGGTGTTCGCCGCCATCCACGCCGACGCGCCCTTCGGGTACCTGGACTGGCTGCCCCGGCTGGGCTGGGCCGTGCTCGGCAACCTCGTCGGCGGGCTGCTCCTGGTCACCGCGGTGCGGCTGCTGCGGGTGCCGCACCGCGTCGCCGAGGCCCAGCACGAGGACTCCTGAGGCGACGGGTCCGCGCCGCTCGGTCGCACCGCCCGGCTCCCGGGCGGCACGCCGATCGGCGCGACCGGTGACGCACCCGGAACGCCTGGGGACCGCCGGTGGCGCTGGTGACGGCCCGGACGCTGTGGAGCCCCCGGTCGGAATCGAGCCGACGACCATCCGCTTACAAGGCGGGCGCTCTACCACTGAGCTACGGGGGCGGGTCTTGCGGTGTCCGAGTCTGCCACAGGGGCACGTCGGGAGTGCCTGTCCCGGCCTCGAGGACGGGTCGCGGGTCCGGGACCCTCAGTGGCGTTCGAGGATCTCCTGCATCCGCTCGATCTCCTGCCGCTGGGTCTGGACGATCTCCCGGCACAGCTGCTCGATCTCCGGGTCGGTGGTGTTCGACTCCTGGCAGACCAGGATCGCGCGGGAGTGGTGCGGGATCATGGACTTCAAGAACCGTTCGTCGCCGACGAGGGCCTGGGTGCGCCCGGAGGCGAAGGCCACGACGAACAGGGCCGCGAAGCCGGCGGTCAGGGCGATGTCGGCCTTCTTGTTCTTGAACATCGACCACATGACCACCAGCATCAGCACCGCCACGGGAGCGACCATGACCAGCGTCATGTAGCCGTTGGCGAAGTTGACGTAGAAGTGGTCCCACTGCCTGGTCTGGGCGAACGTCAGCAGGTACATCAGCACGAAGCTGATGGCGAGGGTGATCGCGAGCTTGCGGTAGCTGCCCTCCACGGCGGACTCCTTCGGCGGTGCGGGCGGTGCGGGCGGTGCGGGCGGTGCGGGTGGCGGCGGGGGGTCGGGGCGGCAGGCCGGCACCGCACCGGGCAGGGCGCCCGACGCGGTGCCGACCTGGCGCAGGTGAGGCGCAGGCCAGGTGCGGGTGAGCCGCTGCGGGTCCTGCTCAGCCCAGGGCGGCCGGCAGTTCGTCGCAAGCGGCCTCGCAGCGACGGCAGGCCTCGGCGCACGCCTGGACGATCGCGCGGGTGACGTCGGCGTCGTAGCCGGTGTGGCGCGAGAGGACCCGCCCGGTGGCCTCGCACTCGTCCGCGCAGTCCAGGTCGGTGCGGATGCACTCGGCCAGCTCGGCGACCACGTCCTCGCTCAGGCACGCGTCCGCGCAGGCGGTGCACGTCTGCGCACACTCGATGCAGGCGGCGAGCTTGTCGCGATCCACCCCGCCCAGGTCCTCGGGGTAGGTGTTGATCATGTCGCTGACGGTGCTCACGGTCTCCTCCGTTCCCAGGCCCTGCGTCGGCGGCTTGCACCGCCTGGTGAGCGCGGGCGCGGGCGCGGGCCCGGGTACCGGCGGTCGAGGACGTCGCACGGCTGACCGCGGTGCTCAGCCTGATCAGCGACCCGACCCGGGCGCGGGTGCTGTACGCGCTGGACCTGGTCGAGGAGCTGTGCGTCGGTGACATGGCCCTGGCGCTGGGCCTGGGCGAGGACGCCGTCGGCTACGCGCTGCGGGTGCTGCGCACCGCCGGGCTGATCACCCGGCGCAAGCAGGGCCGCGTCGTGTACTACCGCCTGGTCGAGGGCTTCCCGGAGCCGCTGCTGGAGCACTGCCTGCGCAGCCCGGCCGTCCTGGCCGAGGTCAGCGGCGGCGAGGACGACTGACCGCCCATCCCACCCCCGTCCTGTCCCGGTCCTCGTCGTCGTCCTCGTGCCCGTCCTCGTGCCCGTCCTCACGACGGGATCGCGGTGAAGCTCACCCCGCCGTCGCGGAAGTCGTGCACGCCCTCGTCGGTGACCACCAGCACACGTGTCGTGCCGTCGGGCTGCAGGTCGGCGCCCACCGCCTGCGGTGCTCCCGCGACCTGCCCTCGCGTGCTCCACGTCGCGCCGGCGTCGGTGCTCAGCGCCACCGTCCCGTCCGGGCCGACCCCTGCGACGGTGGCGCCGCCGGCCCAGTCCACCAGCTGCAGCAGCGGTGCGTCCCGGAGCACCGACCAGGTGCCGCCGGCGTCGCTGGAGCGGGCCGGACCGGCCTCGCTGGTGGCGAGCAGCACCGCGCCGTCGGGGGAGGCGGCCAGGGCGTACGGCTCGACGGGGGCGTCCAGGACGCTCCACGTCGTCCCGTCCGGGCTCGAACGCAAGGTGCCGTCGAAGCCGACGACGCCGCCGGCGGAGGCGGTCAGGGCGTGGAAGTCCGACTCGCCCTGCCGCGACAGCGCCTGCCAGGTGCGCCCGCCGTCGGTGGACTCGATCAGGCCCACCGGCTCGGGCAGCTGCACACCGGGACCGGGGTGGCCCGAGGCGTAGAAGTGGTCCGCGCCGGCGATGCTGAAGCCCATCAGGTCGATGACCGGCCCCACCCGCACCGGACCGGACTCCTCGTAGCGGAACAACCCGTCGTGGGTGGCCAGGTGCACCCGGCCGTCGGCGGGGTTGACGGCCACGCCGTGCACGTGAGCACTGGGCAAGGCAGTAGCGGCGGTGGCGCGCCCACCGTCACCGTGTTCGCTGTCGCTGCGCTCAGAGTTGCCGCCGTGGTGCTGCACGGCCCCGGGTTCGGCACCGGCGCAGCCGGCCAGCAGGACCGTGGCGCTGAGCGTGGCGGTGCGCAGCAGGAACCGGCTTCGCCTGCGGGGGTGTGCAGTCATCAATCCTTTTCGGCTCGCGGTACCCCGACCTGGCTCAGTGCCGCGACGGCACCGGCGGGTCGGGCTGGGATGAGGCGGGCAGCACCGGACCCGGCACCACCGGGACCGGTGTCGCCGGGACCGGTGGTGCCGGGTCGTGCGCTGGTGCTGCCCAGTGCCGCCTGGTGCTGCCTAGTGGTGGTAGGCGTGGACCACGGCGTGGCCCTTGCCGCGGGAGATCATCCACCGGTTGATCGGCGTGGTGATCACGAAGGCCAGGGCCAGGGCTCCGGCCAGGGAGGCCCAGAAGATCCAGCTGGCGACGCCGGAGTGCATGGCGCCGGGGATGGCCAGCATGGCGGTGTTGTCGATGATCTCCATGACGGCGATGGAGACGGTGTCGGCGGCCAGGGCGACCTTCAGCGCGGTGCGGGGGTCCACACCGGCCTTCAGCACGCCCCGCATGGTCAGCGCGTAGCCGAAGACGAAGGCCAGAGCGACCGCGAGGGCGATCGTGGCCACCGTGCTCCAGCCCAGCGCGGTGCCGATGACCATGCCCAGGACCTCGCCGATGGCGCAGCCGGTCAGGCAGTGCAGCGTGGCTTGGGCGGCCATCGCCCACGACGTCGCACCACGCGCCGACCCGTGCGCCGAGTCGTGCCCGGCGTGGGTCTCGTGCCCGCTGTGGTCCTCGTGGTCGGTGTGGGCCTCCTGACCGGCGCCGGTGTGGTGGACGCTGAGGCCGTCTGCCCGCTCGTGCTGGGCGGCCGGCGAGCCGGTGGTGTGCGCGCTGGTGTGGTCGTGGGACATCACAGCCTCCTCAAGGGCGTCGAGACGGTGGCGAGAACCAGCGGTGGACGTCGGTGGTGGACGTCGGTGGTGAGCGTCAGCGGGGCGGAGCAGCCAGTGCGTAGCCGGCGTCGTCGACGGCGGCGGCCACGGTCGCCTGCTGCAGCGCGGCGGTTGCGGTGATGGTCACCGTCGAGGTGCCGCCGGCGACGAGGACGACCTCGACGGCGGTGACACCGGGCAAGGCGCTGAGCTCTTCGCGCACGGTACCGACGCAGTGCCCGCACGTCATGCCGATGACGCCGTAGGTCGCGCTCAGCGTGCGGGTTCCGGTTTCCTGGCTGGTGACCTGGGTGGCGGTGGCCGCACTGTCGGTGGCCGGGCCGGCGGTCTTGTCGGCTGCGTCACGGGCCGGGGAGCAGCAGGCGCACCCGGTGCTGGTCCGGACGAGGCCGTCGGTGAGGGTGATGTCCTGGATCACGGCTTCTCCTCGGAAGTGGTGCGGGGTGGGCTTCCCCCGCGTCAAGCGAGTACCCCCCCGGGGTATTCCGGGGCGGGCGCGTCCCGCCGGGCGTGCGCGAGGATGTCCCGGGCGAGGTGCTGCGGTTCCCGCACCGGTGGACGGCGATCGAGGGAGCATGGTGACGCGGACGGGCGCCACGGGCGGGACGACGTTCCTGCTGGCACGGCACGGGGCCACGGCCCACACGGCGCAGGGCCGCCTGAGCGGCTGCGCGGGCGAGAACCCGCCGCTGTCCGAGACGGGCCGCGAGCAGGCCCGGCAGCTGGCGGCCGCGCTGCGCGACACGGGCGGCGCCGACGTCCTGGCGTGCAGCCCGGTGCTGCGGGCGCGGCAGACCGCCGAGGAGGTCGCCGCCGCCCTGGGGCTGGCGCTGCGGGTGGAGGAGGACCTGCGGGAGATCGACTTCGGCGAATGGGAGGGCCGCACCCCCGCCGAGGTGGACCGCGAGCACCCGGGCGCGCAGGCCGCGTGGCGCCGGCAGAGCACCGAGCCCGTCCCTGGAGGGGAGTCCCTGGAGCAGGTCGGCGACCGGGTGGCGCGCGTGCGCGAGCGCCTCGCCGCCGAGCACCCCGGCGGGAGGGTCCTGCTGGTCAGCCACATGTACCCCGTCAAGCTCACCGTCGTGGACGCCCTGGCGGTGCCGCGGGTGGTGATGCACCGGATGCACGTGGACCCCACGGGCGTCAGCGAGGTGCGGGCCCTACCGGCGGGGGACCCGCGCGGGCCGTGGCAGGTGCTGCGGCACAACGACTCCGCGCACCTGCGCAGCGTCCCCGCCTGACGGCCCCGACCCGGTCGCCCGCCCGCTGCGCAGCCCCGCGCCCAGCCGGGCCAGCGCCGGGCCGGGGTCGCGCAGCGAGGCGACGCTGTGCTGCGCGCCGGGCGCGGCGGCCAGGGTGGCGGCCAGGTCGCGCGCCAGGCCCCCGCGGCGCTCGGCCACCGCGCGGCGCACGTCGGCGGTGCCCCACTGGTACCGAACCGCCGGCCGGGCCCGCACCGGCCGTGGCGACCGGCCCAGGGCGACGTCGCCCCACGCGGCGGGCAGGTTCGCGCCGGCCGCCACCGCCAGCGACAGCGAGCCGTAGAAGCGGGCGTTGAGGTCGATGAGGCGGGCGGTGCCGTCGGCGTCGCGCACGTACTGCAGCTCGGCCAGGCCGAGGAGGTCCAGGGACGCCAGCAGCGCCTGCGCCCGCGCCGCCAGTTCCTCGTCCACGTCCACGGTGACGGCGCGGGCGCTGGCCCCCGCCCCCGGCGGCCAGATCCGCTCGGCGCGCTGCATCGACTCCGCGACCACGCCGCCGGGTCCGCGCACGGCGGCGTACGCGATCAGGGTGCCCGGGTGCAGGACCTGCACCTGCGCCTGCGCGCCCAGGGTGTGGATCTCCTCGACCCGCCGGACCACGGCCGTGCGGCCGGTGACGACGGTGGTGTCGATGCGCGGCGGGGACCCGGCCACGTCCGGGTTCGCGTGCCGGTCGGCCTTGACGATGCAGGCGGTGCGCTCGTCGGGCACGTCCTCGGCCTCCAGCACGTCCGGCACGGCGATGCCCACGGCGCTCGCGGCCCGCGACAGCTCCGTCTTGTCCACCGCGCGCAGCAGCTGCTCGTGGGGGCCGTGCGGCACGACGGCGCCCGCGGCGGCCACGACGTCGCGGGCGGCCGACAGGGCTACCACCTCCGCCTCCCCGGCGCCGAACACGACGTCGTAGCGGCCGGTGCGCACCGCCCCGGCCACGGCCCGCACGAAGGCGGGGGCGGGGTGCAGGCCGGGCAGGCGGTGGTGGGCGCGGCACGCGCGGGAGGAGGCGGCCAGCCCGTCGCGGGGACCGGTGGGCGTGGCCACGCCCACGGTCCAGCCCGCGGCGTCCAGCGCCCGCGCGGCGGCCAGCGCCCCCCGGCTCCAGCCCTGTTCCACGATGAGCGCTCGCACCCGCCCGGCCCTCCCGTCCGCCCGCGGCCACCCGTGCGGCGGCTCCCGGCGCCAGCATGTCGGGCGGGCGCGGCGCGGGCGATCCGGGACCCCGTCGCGCCCGCCCGGGTCAGGCGCGGGCGGCTGCGCGGGCGGCGTCGTAGGGGGCGAGGAACCCGCACATGCCCAGCGCGGTGGGGTCCGGGCGCTCCAGGCGCGTGACCGTGCCGTCGGCCAGGTGCGATCCGTCGCCGCGCTCCAGGGCGTCGATCTGCTCGCCGGTGCGCCGGGCGACCTGCGCCGCACCGGCCAGCCAGCGCTCGCGGAACCGCTCGGTGCTGGGCCGCACGATCGTGGCCGCCGCGGCGTGGAACTCCGCCAGCGCGGTGCCGTCCCCTTCGCGGGTGCGGCGCAGGAGCTCGGTGAAACCCGCCACCGCCAGGTCGCGGCGCGCCCGCGCCCGCTCGGGGGAGGGGGAGCCGTCCGGGCCGAGCACCGAGGCCGCCCGCCGGTACGTCTCGGCGTCGCGCAGGTGCTCGGGCGGGAACGTCATGACGGCGTCCCCGGCCTCGGGCAGGCCGGAGTTCTGCATCACCACGACGACCCTGAGGTCCTGGACGTTCACGGCGCGGTGGATCGTGCCCGGGGTGAACCAGACGACGTCACCGGCGGCCAGCGGGTGCTCGTCGTACCCGGAGGTGGTGAGGGTGTGCAGCTCACCGCGTCCGCTGAGGACGACGTACGCCTCCGAGCAGGTGGTGTGCAGGTGCGGGGAACCGCCGTGCAGGTCGTCGGAGGTCTCCCACGGGTAGACGGTCAGCTCCGACAGGCCGACCGCTCCGGGGAACTCCGGGACCGCGCCGGCTGCGCTCACCGGGTCGCGTCCAGCGCGTTCGCGGCGGCGACGGCCTCGATCTCGTCCCGGTCCCAGACCCGGTCGCCCACCACGACGCGGTGCCGCAGCCGCAGCGACTCCCCGTCGGCGAGGACGACCTCGTCGGAGAACGCGAACGACGGGGCGATGGCCGGGAAGGGGTTGTGCCGCACGAACCAGTGCAGCGGCACCGACGGGTTCGAGGTGGTCGACGCCGAACCGGCCAGGACGAGCAGCGTGCCGCCGCCGTCGACCTCGTCGTGCGCGGCGGAGTACGCCAGCCACGGGCTGGAGGTGCCCATGGCGTCCTCACCGGTGCGGTCCGGGGTGGTGATGTCGCCGCCGGTCCAGCCGCGCGGACCGCGCCAGAAGAACCCCGTGTAACCGGCGGCGGGGCGGCCGTGCGTGGTGGGGCTGCCCAGCTCCAGCGGCTCGCCGCGCGTGTTGGTGATCTCCGTGCTGAAGTCCAGGGTCCACGTGCCGCGGTCGGTGTCCACGGAGCCGAACGAGTGCGTGCGCACCTCGCGCGCCCACTCCTGCTCCGTGGAGGCGATCCACGTCAGCCGCTCGGTGAACGTGACGGCCTCCCCGGTGGCCTCCACGGCGTCGAAGGCGTCGTGGCGCATCCGCCCGACGTTGTCGAGGGGGACGTACCCCTCGCCGTGCACGTAGGTCCCGCCGCCCCAGAAGTTCTGCCCCGACACGTGCGAGGCGGTCATCTGCAGGCCCTTGTGCCAGCGGTGGTCGTTCGGGCGGTACGCGGTGACGACGGCGCCGTCGAGGGTGCGCAGCGGGTGCAGGTACGGCTTGCGGGACTCGTTCGCGGCGAAGTCGCCGTCGTGGACGTAGGTGGCGATGTCCACGTCGCCGGCGCGGACGACGAGGCGCCCGGGCGTGGTGTCGTCGAGCGCGAGCGCCGTCGTCGCGGTGGTGGTGGTGCTCATCGGGGTGGGGGTTCCTCTCGCGGGTGGGCGTGTCAGCGGGCGCTGGGGATGCGCACCCAGGGGGCGCCGGTGCCGTCCATGCGGGCCGCGAAGGGGTCGTCGGCGTCGATCTCGCCGCGGCGCACGGGGGCGCCGCCGGTGAACGCCGAGCGGTAGATGGCGGCGACCAGTTCCAGGGTGTCGCGCGCGTCGGCCAGCGCCACCGGGGGCACCTCTCCGGCGTCGAGGGCGTCGAGCACCGCGCGGAACTGCGCCTCGTGGCCGCTGGGCACCCCCTGCGGTTCGCGCGCCCACGCGGTGGTGGCGACCCCCTCGTGGCCGGGCGCGGCGGTGACGGTGAAGTCGTCGTCGCCGTAGCCGTACAGGTGGTGCACCTCCACGCTGGCCAGCTCGAGGTCGAAGCGCAGGATCGTCGTCTCGCGCGGGGAGACCACCGAGTTGACGACGCTGGCCAGCGCGCCGGAGGCGAAGCGCACGGTGGCCACGGAGACCTCCTCGGTGCGCGTGGGGCGCGCCCCCTGCGAGGCCATCGCGCTGACCTCCTCCCACGGCCCCAGCACCGACAGCAGCACGTCCATCTGGTGGATCCCGTGGCCCATGGTGGGCCCGCCGCCCTCGACCTCGAAGGTGCCGCGCCAGGGCACCTGGAAGTACTCGTCGGGGCGGTACCACTGGGTGAGGCAGGTGGCCACGAGGGGGCGGCCCAGGGTGCCGTCCGCGACGATCGAGGACAGCCGGCGCACCCCGGAGCCGAAGCGGTGCTGGGAGACCACGGCCACGGAACCCGCCGAGGCCGCCTCGGCGGCGAGGAGCCGGTCGGTCTCCGCCAGGGACAGCGCGATCGGCTTCTCCACCACGACGCTCGCCCCGGCGGCCAGCGCCTGCTCGGCCACGGGCACGTGCGCGCTGGGCGGCGTGCAGATGTGCACGAGGTCGACGCGGGTGTCCGCCAGCACCTCGGCCAGGTCGGTGGCGGCGCGCGGCACCCCCCACTGCTCGGCGAACGCCTGCGCCCGCCCGGCGTCGACGTCGACGGCGGCGACGACGCGGACGCGGTCGCCCAGCGCAGCGAGGGCGCGCGCGTGGACGGCGGCGATGCCGCCGGTGCCGACGACGACGACGGAGCGGGGGGACGAGGTGCTCGTCACGGGAGAGGCCTCCTGGCTGGATCGGGGTGTCGGTGCGTGCGGGTGAGGGGGCTCGGGCCGCCTGCTCAGGCCGAGGAGACGTTGTTCTGCAGCTCCGTGACCAACGCCTCGGCGGCGGCCTGCGGCGTCTGGCGGCCGAACAGGACCTCAGAGCCGTAGCGGTTGACGAGGTCCTGGACGGTGCTGGCGCCGGGGGGCGCCGCCGGCGGGGCGGGGACGACGACGTCCTCGAGGGACTCGACGTACTCCACCGACTGCGCGTCGGACGGCTGCAGGAGCGGGGCGATCTGCTCGCGCAGCTCGGGGTTGCTGGGGATGCCGCGCTCGGTGAGCAGGATCTCGGCCGCCTCGGAGGAGTTGGTGAGCCAGTCCACGAAGGTCGCCGCGGCCTCGGGGTTCTCGCTGCGCGAGGAGATCGACCAGAACATGGACGCCTTGTAGAAGACGCCCGGGGAACCGCCCGCCTCCTGCAGCGGCGGGCGCAGCAGCACCATCTCCTGCCCGGCCGCGGAGGACAGCGCGGTGACCTGGTTCGCCCACCACACGGCCATCGCGGCGGTGTTCGTGGCGGTGCCGGACTGGCTGAGCCCGGCGGCCTGGCGCTCGACGGCCAGGGTGGCCGGGGCGGCGGCACCGGACTGGATCGTGCCGAGGTTGTACTCCCACCAGGACGCCAGGTGGGCCGGGTCGAGGATCACCTCGGTGCCATCCCCGTAGAACTCCCCGCCCAGCTGGGACACCCACAGCTGCAGGCTGGCCTCGTCCAGGCCCATGGTCTGCCACCCGCGCACGTCCGGCTGACCGCTCTGCGAGATGCGCAGGGCGATGTCGGCCGCCTCCTGCCACGTCCAGGTGGTGTCGTCCGGCAGCGGCACGCCGGCCGCCTCGAACATGGCGGGGTTGGCGACGATGACGTGCGCGTTGACACCCACGGGAACGGCGAACAACCCGTCGTCGGTGCGGCCCGTGCTCAGGGTGTCCGAGGGGATCCCGCTGGTGTCGATGCCGGCGTCGGAGAGGTCGAGCAGCGCGCCGCGGTCGCCGTAGGAGCGCAACTGCAGGACGTCCATCTGGATGACGTCCGGGGCGTCGTTCGCCGCCACGGTCGTGGCGAGGCGGTCCCAGTACCCGGACCACTCGGTGAACTCGCCGTCGACGGCGATCTCGGCGTGCTCCGCCTCGAAGGCGTCGATCGCCTTCTGGGTGAGCTGGTGGCGGGTGTCCGAACCCCACCACGTGAAGCGCAGGGAGGCGCTGCCCTCCGCCGCGGTCTCGGAACCACCGCCGCAGGCGGCGAGGCCGGCGGTCAGCGCGGTACCGGCGAGGCCCGCGCCGAAGGCGCGGCGCGTCAGGGGCCCGCGTGTCGTCATCGATGTGCCCGGCGTCGTCGACGGGGTCATCGCTCCTCCTCAGGGGTCGTGGGCAAGGTGTCGTGGACGGGGGTCGCGGTGGTGGGTGACCGGGCAGGGGTCAGGCGGACTCGATCTCGTTCGTCAGGTCGTCGACGAAGGCCTGCGCGGCGGCGTCGGGCGACTGGCGGCCGAAGAGGACGTCGGAGCCGATACGGGTCATGATCTCACCGGAGGACGAGCCGCCGACCGGGGGGATGGGCGGAGCCGGGTTGACGACGTCCTCGAGGGAGTTCACGTACTCCAGCGCCGCCCGGTCGGTGTCGGAGAGCTTGTCGACGATGCGCTCGCGGAAGGCGGGGTTGGCCGGGATGCCGCGTTCGGTGAGCATGAGGTCCGCGACGGCCTCGGCGGTGGACAGGTAGTTGACGAAGCGGACGGCGGCTTCGGGGTGCTCCGTGCGGGAGGACACCGACCAGTACATGGACGCCTTGTAGTACAGGCCGGGGTCGCCGCCCGGGGTCTGCGCCGGCGGGCGCAGCAGCACGAGGGGCTGGCCCGACGCCTTGGCCAGGGCGGTCAGCTGCGTGGACCACCACGGCGCGAAGGCGACGGTGTTGGTGGCGGTGCCGGACTGGTCCAGCGCCGAGGAGGTGGGGTTGCGCTCGATGGTGAGGGTGACGGGGGTGCCGGCACCCGACTCGGCCAGGCCCAGGTGGTACTCCCAGAACGAGGCGAGGGTGTCGGGGTTGAGGCCCACGCCACCGTCCTCGGTGAACAGGGTCTCACCGAACTGCATCGCCCAGTTCTCCATGGGCGGTCCCTGCACGCCCTCGGTCTGGATGCCGTAGACGTTCGGCAGGCCCGCGTCGGTCACCGCCTTGCCGATGCGCGCGTACTCCTCCCACGTCCAGGTCTTGTCGTCGGGTACCGGCACGCCGGCCGTCTGGAGGATCTGGGTGTTCGTCACGATGGCGTGCGGCACCACGCCCTGCACGACCGCGTACAGGCCGCCGTCGGACTCGCCCAGGGCGAGGTCGTCGTCGGAGATGTCCCCGGTGTCGAGGCCGTCCTCCTTCGACAGGTCCAGCAGGGCGCCGCGGTCGGCGTAGGACTTCAGGTACGCCGCGTCCATCTGGATGATGTCGGGGGCGTCGTTCGCGGCGGTGCTCGTGGCGAGGCGGTCCCAGTACCCGGACCACTCGGTGAACTCGCCCTCGACGACGACGTCGGGGTTCTCGGCGTTGAACGCCTTGATGATCTCCTGGGTGTACTCGTGCCGCGCGTCGGAACCCCACCAGGTGAAGCGCAGCCGGGCGGGGCCGGAGTCGCTGCCGCCACCGGATCCGCCGCCGCAGGCCGACAGGCCAGCGGCGGCTGCGACGCCGAGGGTTCCGAGGCCGACGGCGCGGCGCGAGGGGGTGGGTGTGCTGGCGGGGCGCGAGCTCTGGTTCACGGTGTCTCCCACTGTCGTCGTCGACCGGTGGTGCACCGCCCGGGAGGGTGCCCGGGCGGTGCGGGGGCTGAGGTGGAGCGTAGGTGCGCGATCGTCCGGCCGGGGGCCGGTCAGGCCGACTCGACCGAGTTCTTCAGCTCCTCGACCATCGCGGCGGCAGCGGCCGCCGGCTGCTGCTTGCCGAAGAGGACGTCCGAGCCGTAGCGGCGCACGACCTCCTCGATGTTGGATGCGCCCGCCGGTGCCGACGGGGGGGTGTCCTCGACGACGTCGGCGAGGGAGTCGGTGTACTCGATCGCCAGCTGGTCGGACTCGGACAGCTTCGGGGTGATGTGCTCGCGGATCTGCGTGTTCGCGGGGATGCCGCGCTCGGTGAGCATGAGGTCCGCGACCGCCTCGGAGTTCACCAGGTAGTCCAGGAACGTCGCGACGGCCTCGGGGTGCTCGGTGCGCGCGGACGCGGACCAGAACATGGACGGCTTGTAGTAGACGCCGGGTTCCCCGCCGATGGACTGGGTGGGCGGGCGCAGCAGGGCCAGCGGCTGGCCGCTGGCGCTGGCCAGCGCGGTGATCTGGGTGGCCCAGTACGGCTGCAGCGCGGTCGTGTTGGTGGCGATGCCGCTCTGGTCCAGCGCCGCCACGGCCCGCTCCATGGCCAGGGTCACCGGCCCGGCGGCGCCCGACTCGATGAGCCCGAGGTTGTACTCCCACCAGTCGGCGACCATGGCGGGCTCGAGGGTGACGTTGCCCTCGTCGTCGTAGAACGCGCCGCCGAGCTGCTTGACCCACAGCTGGAGCCCGGCCTCGTCGATGCCGCCGTTGGCGACGCCGTAGGTCCCCTCGGGGCTGCCGGCGGTGATGGCCGCGCCCAGCGCCTCGTAGTCGGCCCACGTCCACGCCGTGTCGTCGGGCATCTGCTGCCCGGAGGCCTGCACCAGGCCCGGGTTGGCCATGATCGCCAGGGGGACGACGCCGGAGACGAGGCCGAACAGGCCCTCGCCGGTCTCCCCGGTGTCCAGCGCGGTGGAGTCGATCGCGGAGGTGTCCAGGCCGTCGAGCTGGGAGAGGTCCAGCAGGGCACCGCGGTCGGCGTAGGAGCGCAGGTAGATGGCGTCCATCTGGATGACGTCGGGCGCGTCGTTGGCGGCGACGTTCGTGGCGAGGCGGTCCCAGTACCCGGACCACTCGGTGAACTCGCCCTTGACCTGGATGTCGGGGTGCTCGGCGTTGAACGCGTCGATGATCTGCTGCGTGTACTGGTGGCGCGCGTCGGCGCCCCACCAGGTGAAGCGCAGCGTCACCGGGCCCTCGCTGCTGGCCGACCCGCCCCCGCAGGCGGCGAGACCGGCCGTGGCGGCCGTGCCGGCGACGAGACCGCCGAACGACCGCCGGGAGACGGCGCGGCGCGGGGTGGGAGTGGGCACGGGGACCGTCCTTCCGCCGGGCGTGCGTGCCCGGCAACGTTCGAGGGGTGCTTGCGGACCGGTGGGGCTACTTGCCGCCGGTCGTGGCGATGCCCTTGATGAGGAACTTCTGGCCGAAGAGGAAGGCCAGGAAGATCGGCACCAGGGACACCACGCTCATCGCGAACAGCGAGCCCCAGGAGGACTCGGAGGTGGCGTCGACGAAGGAGCGCAGGGCGACCGGCACGGTGTACATGTCCGGGTCGGTCAGGAAGATCAGCTGGCTGAAGAAGTCGTTCCAGGTCCAGATGAACGTGAAGATCGCCGTGGTCGCCAAGGCGGGCACCATCAGCGGCAGGATGATCTGGCCGAAGATGCGGAAGTGCCCGCAGCCGTCGATGCGTGCCGCCTCGTCCAGCTCGCGCGGGATGCCCCGGATGAACTGGACCATGAGGAAGATGAAGAACGCGTCGGTGGCCAGGATCTTCGGCACGACCAGGGGCAGGAAGGTGTTCAGCCAGTCCAGCTCGGAGAAGAGGATGTACTGCGGGACGATCACGACGTGGATCGGCAGCATGATCGTCATGAGCATGATGGCGAACAGCATCTTCTTCGCCAGGAACTCCATGCGAGCGAACGCGTAGGCCGCGAGCGAGCAGGAGACGAGGTTCCCCAGGATGCAGCCGAGAGCGATGATCGCCGAGTTGAGCATGTAGTGCCCGAAGGGGGAGGCCAGCGCGCCCCAGCCGTCGGAGTAGTTCTGCGGCTGCGGGTCGGTGACCAGCAGGCCGGGGGCCTGGAAGATCTGGTCCTGCGAGCGCAGCGAGCCGGCGATCATCCACAGCACCGGGTACAGCATGACGAACGCGGTGGCGATCAGGGCCGTGTGCTTCAGCGCGGAACGGAACCTGCTGGGCCAGTCGGGCCCGCCGCGGTACGAGGAGGTGGCCGGCCCCGGCTGCGCGGCGGTGCCGCGGCGGGCGGGCGAGATCTCAGTCGTCATAGAACACCCACAGCTTCGAGGCGTAGAAGTTGATGGCCGTGAAGACCCCGATGATGATGACCAGCAACCAGGCCATGGCCGAGGCGTATCCCATGTCGAAGTTGCCGAAGCCGCGCTGGTACAGGTACAGCGTGTAGAACATCGTCGAGTCGCTCGGGCCGCCGGTTCCGCCGGAGACGACGAACGCCTGCGTGAACGACTGGAACGCGTGGATCAGCTGCAGGACCAGGTTGAAGAAGATGATCGGGGTCAGCAGGGGCAGGGTGATGGACCGGAACTGCCGCCAGCGGCCGGCCCCCTCGGTGGAGGCGGCCTCGTAGTACATGCGCGGGATCTGGCGCAGGCCGGCGAGGAAGATCACCATCGGCGCGCCGAACGTCCAGACGTTGAGGATGATGATGGTGCTCAGCGCCGTGGAGGGGTCCGAGATCCACCCGCGCCCGTCGACGCCGACGAGCGCCAGGACCTGGTTGACCAGGCCCTGGGTGCCGAAGATCTGCCGCCAGAGGACCGCGATGGCGACCGAGGAGCCCAGCAGCGAGGGCAGGTAGTAGATCGAGCGGTAGATGGGCAGTCCGCGCAGGCCCCGGTCCAGCAGCACCGCCAGGGCCAGCGCCAGCGCCAGCTGCAGCGGTACGGAGATGAAGACGTAGAGGAACGTGACCTTCAGCGAGTTGTGCAGCCGGTCGTCGGCGAACATCCGCTGGAAGTTCTCCAGGCCGATCCACTCGGGGGCCTGGATGAGGTTGTAGTCGGTGAACGACAGGTACAGCGAGGCGATCATCGGGCCGATCGTGATGACGAACAGCCCCGCGAACCACGGCAGCAGGAAGAGGTAGGCCACCTTGGTGTCGCGCGTGCCGGTGGGCTGCTGCCCCTTGAGCGCCCGCAGTTCGCCGAGGCCGCTCACCGGGGGTCCCCCGTGGTCCCTCGTGCCCGGACGTGGTCCATGGCCCCTCCAGTCGTCATCGACCGAGCCGCACGGTCGACCGTGCGGATAACGCTTACCGGCGGGACCCTAGCAAGTCGAGGTCCAGGGCGGAAGTGGTTGGGCGAACGTGTCGCCCACGGGTTCGCCGGGGGCCGGTTCACCGGGCCTGCGGCACCGGCGCGTCCGGTGCCAGCACCCGGCGCAGCAGCGCCGACTGCACGACCACCAGGCGGTGTGCCTCGTCGCCGTCCAGGGCGTGCGGGTGCCGCAGCCCCCACTCGTCCAGCGCGCGCAGCACGGCCGCGGTGAGGTCGGCCTGCAGGGGGGCGGGCAGGTCGTCGCGCACCGCGCCGCACGCCCGGCCGGCCTCCAGCGCTCCCAGCAGCCAGGCCTGCAGCGCCGCGCCCGCCCGGGCCAGCGCGGTGCCGTCCCCGCCGGGGGTGCCCGGGGCCCAGAACAACCGCCCCAGGTCGGTCCAGGCGGGGTTCGAGCGGGACACCTCCAGCAGTCGGCGCAGCAGGTCCTCGACGTCCTCCCAGAAGGCGGGCCCGGCCAGCTCGCCCGGTGCGGGGACCTGCAGGGCCGCGGTGAGCTGGTCGCCGAGGTCCTGCACGACGAGGTCGAACAGCGCCTGCTTGGAGTCCACGTAGTGGTAGAAGGAGCTCTTGCTCAGCCCGCAGTCGCGGATGATCCGGTTCAGCGACGCACCCTCGTACCCGGCCGTGGCGAACTCCCGCGCAGCGGTGCGCACCAGCCGTCGCCGCCGCTCGGGCGCCATGACCCTGCTCGCGCGCTCCTGCACGGCGCGACCCTAGCGTTGCGCGGCAGCCCTGGAAGGTGTGGACCATCCGGTCCACACTCGCTACCGTGGTGTGGACCGAACGGTCCAGGCCGAGGGGGAGCAGTGCGCGAGACGGACGTGCGGACCCAGCTGGCCGCCACCGGCGGGGACGCCCTGCGGGTGCTCGTCGTCGGCGCCGGGGTCGCCGGGCTCAGCGCTGCGCAGCTGCTGCGCCGCGACGGCCTGCACCCCGTCCTGGTCGAGCGCAGCGCGCCCGGTGCCGCGGCCGGCTACGTGCTGGCGCTGCTGCCGATGGTCGACCCCGTCCTCGACGCCCTGGGCGTGCACGGCGCCTACCGCGCGCGCAGCGCACCCCTGCGCCGGTACCGGGCCCGCTCGCGCACCGGGCGCGTCCTGCGCGAGGAGCGGCTGGACCTGCTCGTCCAGCCCTACGGCGACTACCGGGGCATCGCCCGCGGCGAGCTGCTGCGCACCCTGGCCGAACCGGGCGGCACCGTCTCGCACGGCACCACCGTCACCGCGCTGACGCAGACCGGTCCGATGGTGCGCGCCACGCTCACCACCCGCGGGGCCGGAGGGGCGCAGGAGGAGGTCGAGGGGGAGTTCGACCTCGTCGTCGCCGCCGACGGGCTGCGCTCCGCGCTGCGCCCCCTCCTGCTGGGCGAGCGCGGGACCCGCGCGGTGGACACCGGCTGGGACGGCTGGATGGCCTGGGCCGGCGTCGACGACGCCGAGGACGACCTGATCGAGGAGACGTGGGGAGCCGGGTTCTTCGCCGGCAGCTACCCCGTGCCCGGCGGCACCGGCGTCTTCGTCGGCGGCCCGCGCCGGGTGACCGCGGCGGGCAGGGCCCGGTTCGTCGCCGACCTGCGCGAGCGCCTCACCGACGCGCAGGGGGCGCTGGGCCGGGCCCTGGACGCCGTCGTCGCCGCGGAGGACCCCCACCGCTGGCCGCTGGCCGACTGCCGCAGCAGCAGGTGGGCCACCGGCCGCGTCGTCCTCCTCGGCGACGCCGCCACCGGTTTCCTGCCCACCGCCGGCGTGGGCGCCGGCATGGCGATGGAGTCGGCGCACGTCCTGGCGGCCCACCTGCGCGGGCTGCGGGCCGCGCAGGTCCCCGCGGCGCTGGCCGCCTACGAGCGCCGACAGCGCCCCCGCGTGCACGCGGCCCAGCGCACCTCACGGCAGCTGGCGACCCTGGTGCTGCGCCGCGGCCGTGCGCTGGCCGCGGTGCGCGACCTGGCCACCGCCCGCATCGGCCTCGGCACGGCGCTCGCGCCCGTCACCCGTCTGCTGGCGGACCCGCCGCGCGGGCCGGCTCCGGCGGGCAGCAGCACGTGACCTCCGGCGCGAGTCGCGCCCCGCCGCTACCATGGCAGCTGGAACGGTTCTCCTGCAGCGAGGCGGAGGTTCAGCATGGCCTGGTGGAGGAAGTCTCCGGAGAACGGCCCCAGCGCTCCGCCTCCTGCAGCCGGTGCCGAGTCCCGGCTCGGCGACTGGGAAGGCGCCGGCAGGTGGCCGCAGGACGACGAGGCCGCCCCGAGCCCGGGCGAGGGCGAGGTGCTCCCCTGGATCAACGTGGACCCCGGCCGCCCGAGCGCCGGGGTCTGACGGGAGCGACCACGCGCAGCAAGTCGCCCTGCGACCTGCCGCCGCGCCGGCTCAGCGCACGCGCTCGGCGGTGAACTGCAGGCGCGGCGCGGCGAAGACGTCCTGGGCCTCGACGATCCGCAGCTCCCGATCGCCCGAGCGGTGCGTCGCCTCGATGAGGTCGAAGACGCTGGACGCGGTGCGCTCCAGCGCGGTCGAGGCGTCCCCGGTGCTGCGGTAGTGCGCCGCGAAGAGCGCAGAGGTGACGTCCCCGGAGCCGTTGACCTTGAACGGCAACCAGGGGGTGCGCACGATCCAGGCGCCGGCGTCGTCGACGGCGAGCACCTCGATCGTGCCCTCCTCGCGGTCGGGCCGCTCCACGCTCGTGACGAGCACCGTGGAGGGGCCCATCGCCCGGGCGAGGTCGACGGAGGCGAGGGTGGACTCCAGCGTCGTCGGCTCGGTGCCGGTCAGGTAGCCCAGCTCGAACTGGTTCGGCGTGATGATGTCGGCGGCGGGCACGACCCGGTCCCGGAGCAGGACCGGGATCTCCGGTGCCACGAAGCAGCCGGACCTGGCGTTGCCCATCACCGGGTCGCACGCGTAGACGGCGGAGGGGTTGGCGGCCTTGACCCGGCGCACGGCGTCGACGACGACGTCCGCGATGCCGGTGCTCCCCTGGTAGCCGGACAGGACGACGTCGATCTGCGGGAACACCCCGCGCTCCTCGACGCCGGTGATGACGTCCCGGACGTCCTCGGCCGCCATGACCGGACCGCGCCACGAGCCGTACCCGGTGTGGTTGGAGAAGTTGACCGTGTGGACGGGGACGACCTCCACACCCATGCGCTGCAGCGGGAACACGGCCGCCGAGTTGCCGACGTGACCGTGGGCGACCGCCGACTGGATGGAGAGGATCTTCACGGACTCAGCCCTTCGACGGCGTGCGGGTTCTCAGAGCGGGTGCGCGCACGGCGTCGGTCCCCGTGCGGGCAGCCTACCCACCGGTGCCGCCCGGCTCGCCCGCCCGTCCCGCGCGCACCGGCCCGGCGACGGGTGGCTGCCGGCCCGGTGCGGGTGACAAGGTGCACGGGTGCCGAGCCGAGACGACATGCCGCCCCTCGAGGACCTGCGCGAGGCGGGCGAGCGAGCCCTGCGCGACCTGCGCCAGCCGCTGGAGGAGTGGCTGCGCCAGCACGCCGTCATCGACGAGGAGGTCGGCGCCGACGGGGTCGTCGACGCCCTCGCCGCCTCCCTGGGCGGCCTGCTGGTGCTGCGCCCGCCGGCGCGCGAGGCCGTCGTGACCCGCTTCGCCCCCGAGGAGGTCGAGGTCCTGACGGGGCGCGTGCTGCCGGCGCTGGCGGAGCAGGTCGACGCGGACGAGCACGAGGAGGTGGAGGAGGACTTCCGCGCCGTCTGGTACCAGTTCTTCTCGTTCCTGGCCGCCACGGGCCGTTGGAGCGGCACGCCCGGTCACCTGGAGACGTGCCTGGCGCTGCTCGGGCCCGCCGAGGCCGACCTGCTGGAGGTCCTGACCGCGGCCGCGCAGGACGTCGGCCCCGAGGAGGAGGACGCCGCCGTCCTGGCGTCCTTCCCCGTGCGGGTGGCCGGCGCGGTGCTCGCGCACGTGGGGGAGGGGATCGCCGTCCCCGACGACGAGGAGCTGTCCGCCGACGACGTCGCCGCGCTGCTGAGCGCCCTGGGCCACCCCGCCGGTGAGGAGGCCGCGCCGGGCCTGGAGGACGTCCCGTGGCTGCGGCAGGTCCTGCTCGCCATGCTCGACCTGGACCTGCTGGACGGCGAGGACGAGACCGCGCTCGCCCCGGGCGAGGAGGCGGCCACGTGGCTGGACGCCGAGCCGGGACCGCGGGAGCTGCGCCGCGACCTCGTGGGGCGCTTCGTGCTGGACGACCCCGCTGCGCTCGACGGCGGCTTCTCCGTGGCCGAGGCGCTGCTGCCCACGGTGCTGGCGGCCGCGGTGGCGGGCCAGCCGCTCGACGAGGAGGAGCTCGCCGGTCTCGTCGAGGAGGTCGCCGACCTCGGGCCGGCAGTGGCCGCGGCGGTGGACGAGGTCCGCGAGCGCCTGGCCGACCTGGCGGCGTTCGGGATCGTCAGCGCCACCTCGCCGTGGACCGTGGCGCGCGGGTTCTGGCCGGCCGTCGCCGCGGGGGTGGCTTCCGAGGGTGAGGAGCCGGGCGGGTTGTTCGGCGAGGAGGGCGAGCCGCTGTGGTTCGACTCGGTGGCCGACACCCTCGGGCTGGGCGACGCGCAGAAGCAGCAGATCCGCGACATCCTCGGCGGCCGCTGACGCCGCCCGTGGTCCCCGGCCGGGCGGACGCGCGCACCCCTTGACCGGCCGGGGGCGGTGGTGTTCCACTCGACTCCTTCCGGAACGCTTCCGGAAGGGATCAGAGCACCGTCGCCCACTGGATCCAGCCCCGAGGGGAACCCCACGCATGATTCAGCGCTGCCTGCGCGCAGGAGCCGTCGCCTCCGGCCTGCTCGCCGGGCTCACGCTGGCGGTCCTGCCGCCCGCGTCCGCCGCCACCGGTACCGGCACCACCACGGCCGTCACGGCCACCCCCGCCCTGACCTCCACCTTCGACACCGGTCCGGACGGCTGGACCGCGCGCGGTGGTGCGCGCGTCGAGCACGCGCCCGGTGCCGGCCGGGACGGCAGCGGCGCGCTGCGGGTGACGAACCGCCTGCAGAGCTGGCAGGGCCCCGCGGTCGACGTCACGTCGAACCTGGCCGTGGGGCAGACCGTCGCGGTCTCGGCGTGGGTGCGGCTCGCCCCCGGCGAGGAGCCCGCGTCGCTGAAGCTCTCCGTCCAGCGCGACCGCGCCGGCACCTCCACCGCCTACGAGGGCGTCGCCGGCGCCGCCGGCACCGCCACCGCCGACCGCTGGACGGAGCTGAGGGGCACCTACACCCTCGGCGCGGCGATCGACCGGGCGCAGTTGTACGTCGAGGGGGACGCGGGTACGAGCTTCCTCGTGGACGACGTCACCGTGACCCCCGCCGTCGAGACCCCGGTGCAAGACGTTCCGGCGCTCCGGGACGTGCTGGGCGGGCAGGGCTTCGAGCACGTCGGCGTCGCGATCGACCAGCGCGAGACCACCGGCCGCCCGGCGCAGCTCGTGCAGAAGCACTTCAACGCCATCACGCCGGAGAACGACGGCAAGCCCGAGGTCGTCCAGCCCACCGAGGGCACCTTCGACTTCACCCGCCTGGACGCGCTGCTCGACTTCGCGGACCGCACCGGCACCCAGGTGTACGGGCACGTGTTCGTCTGGCACTCGCAGACCCCCGCGTGGTTCTTCCAGCACGCCGACGGCACCCCGCTGACGAGTTCGCCGCAGGACCAGGCGATCCTGCGCGGGCGCATGGACGCGCACATCGCGGCCATCGCCGAGCACGTGCACGAGCGCTACCCCGACGGGAACTCCCCGGTCTGGGCGTGGGACGTCGTCAACGAGGTCGTGGCCGACGGCGACAACGCGAACCCGCACGACATGCGCGACAGCCGCTGGTTCCAGGTGCTCGGCGAGCAGTTCGTCGACGAGGCGTTCCGCACCGCGGACAGGTACTTCCCCGAGGCGAAGCTCTTCATCAACGACTACAACTCCGAGATGCCGGAGAAGCGCGCCGACTACGTCGAGCTCGTCGGCTCGCTCATCGACCGCGGGGTGCCGATCGACGGCGTCGGGCACCAGGTGCACGTCGACTTCGGCCGTCCCGTGCAGTGGCTGGACGACTCCCTCGCGGCGTTCGAGCGCCTCGGCGCCGAGAAGGGGAAGCGGCTGCTGCAGGTCATCACCGAGCTCGACGTCAGCACCTCCCAGCAGGTCGTCTCCGCCGACGTCGGCGGCGGCGGGACCCCGGCGCGCGCCACCGAGGACGACGCGGCCGCGGCGGCGGAGAACGGGTACTACTACCGCGACCTGTTCGACGTCCTGGAGAAGCACTCGGATTCCATCGAGTCGGTGACCTTCTGGGGCATCGGCAACGCCCGCACCTGGCTGCGCACCTGGCCGATCGCGCGCCCGTGGGAGCAGCCGCTGCCCTTCGACGACGACCTGCAGGTCACCCCGGCCTACTGGGGCATCGTGGACCCCTCGCAACTGCCCGAGCGGCCCGCGGACTTCCTGGCCCCGCGCATCGCCGCGAAGGACCCGGTGCGGGTGGCCTCCACCAGCCCCGCCGGCGCGCGGGTCGACTACGCGCCGCCCGTGGCGGGCGACACGCGCGACGGCGTGCTGGCGCCCGACTGCACCCCCGCGTCCGGCACGCGGTTCGCCATCGGCACCACGACGGTGACCTGCTCCGTCACCGACGCCGCGGGCAACGCGGCCACGCCGGTCTCCTTCGACGTCGTCGTCACCCCGCCGCCCACCACGACACGGCTGTACCAGCAGGTGAACAACGGCTCCGTGGTCCGGGCCAACGCCAAGCAGACCGTCCAGGTCGTCGTGCAGTTCGGCAACCGGGGCACCGGGGCGCTGCTCGGGAAGTCGTTCTCGTACAGCTGCACCCCGGTGGGCGACGCGCCGTTCGCGCTGGAGCTCGCACCCGGTTCGGCCCGGCAGGTGGCCAACCGCGACTACGGCGCGGGGCAGAACGCGAACTTCACCCTGCGGGCGCGGCCGACGGCCACCGGCACGGCGGTGTTCGACTGCACCGTCTCGATGACCGACGCGTTCGGGGCGCCCGTCAGCGCCACCACCCGCGTCACGATCGACGTGCGGGAGTGACCCGCGGTGGCGGTGCGGTGGGCTCCACCGCACCG
>NZ_JBKBCT010000169.1:0-616 GCF_050871525.1 Kineococcus auxinigenes
TCGCGGAAGGGCGGCAGCCCCAGGCGCTGGAATTCCATGTCCAGGAAGCCCAAGTCGAACGCGGCGTTGTGGATGATCGCCTCGGCGCCCTGCACATAGTCACGGATTTCGTTGACGATTTCCGCAAATTTGGGCTTGTCGGCCACAAACTCGTTGGTGATGCCGTGCACCGCCATCGCGCCTGCGTCGATCTCCCGCTCAGGGTTGATGTAGAAGTGCAGATTGCGGCCGGTCAGCCGGCGGTTGACCATCTCCACGCAGCCGATTTCGATCACGCGGTCGCCAGTGGCGGCGTTCAGGCCCGTGGTTTCGGTATCGAGGATGATCTGTCGTGTCATACGCCCACCTACCCGTTACTTGAAGACGACGGTCTTGTGGCCATTGAGCAGGATGCGATGTTCGGCATGCCACTTCACGGCGCGGGCCAGTGCCACGCACTCCACATCACGACCGACGGCGGTGAGCTGCTCCGGGTCCATGCTGTGGTCCACGCGCTCGATCTCCTGCTCGATGATCGGGCCTTCGTCGAGGTCGGCCGTCACATAGTGCGCCGTCGCGCCGATCAGCTTCACGCCGCGCTCGTGTGCCTGGTAGTACGGCTTGGCACCCTTGAAGC
>NZ_JBKBCT010000170.1:0-616 GCF_050871525.1 Kineococcus auxinigenes
AAAAAAGCCCAACCCGAAGCCAAGCGACAGATTGAGATGGAACGACAAGCGCGCATCGCCGCAGGGGATACGCGCGCAGCAGAGGATGTCCAGCAATGAGCCTGATCGACGACATCACCAAGTTTTGCGAGGATCTGATACTGGGTGATTTTGAGGAAGATCCCAGCAACGCCGCGATGATCGTCGGTGGCGTGATTTCGCTGATCCCGGTTGCCCAGCAAGTACTGAACGTGCGCGACATCTCCGGGATGATCTACCGCATCTCGCGTAAGGGAGCGCCACACTGCACCAAAGACGATTGGGTTGACTTGGCCTTGGCAGCCTTCGGGTGCATTCCTGAACTGGGCAGCCTCTTCAAGACGATCGTCAAACCCCTATGGAAAGGGCGCAAGGTGCTGAAGGGTGCCCTGCGCGGCGAAGCCTTCGTCAGCGGCATGCTCGGGAAGGCCAAGGGCAAAGCCATTACCTTTATCCGAACGCTGGACTGGGCGAGCAATGCGCAAATTGCGATCCAGCAGATGGACAATGCTTTGACTGGCTGCGACCAACTGCTGGCGGAGTTGGAGCAGTCCCACTGGTGGCTACCGGACTCTGTGCAGGGACTCGCTCACGACTT
>NZ_JBKBCT010000171.1:0-613 GCF_050871525.1 Kineococcus auxinigenes
TGCGGGCACTCGTGCGCAGCAGCACGTCGATCTGAATGAGGGTGAGCCAACGCGTCGAAATCGACATGCGAAAGGCCAGCGCCTTGCGCACCTGGTAGGCGCGCGCCACGAGGAACAGAGCACAAATGACCGCGAACGCCCATGCGTGGGGCATGCCGGACAGGGGGAGCAAGATCAAACCGATCAGCCAACCGACGGCCGCGCGGGCCTCGAAGATCGGGCGAAAGTGGCTCACGTAGTTCATTGCTGCGGACGGGCGAGGATCAGCGAGCCAATGCGCTCGACCAGCACGATGTCAGCGCCCTGCGAGCTGGCGAGGAGGTTGAGCTTGCGCAGGTTGTCCACCAGCGTTTCGCTGGCGATGCCGTAGCTGCCGAGAATCCGCTTTTGCAGCACCAGCCCCTTTTCGGCCCAGTGCACGGCCACCTTGCCCGACTCGACGTCCTGCACGAGTGCGCGGAAGAACTCGCGCATGAGCGTGCTCGCAGAACTCAGGATTTCGGCAAACGGGTCTTCCTGTTTGACCGTTGGCTCTTTGGGCACCTGCATCGAGTCCAAGTCGAACAGTGAGCTTTGGGTGTTGGGCTTCTCCGATGTCGGCGCTGGCGTCTCA
>NZ_JBKBCT010000037.1:0-38225 GCF_050871525.1 Kineococcus auxinigenes
CCCCCCCCCCCGCCCCCCCCCCCCCCCCCCCCCCCCCCCCCCCCCCCCCCCCCCCCCCCCCCCCCCCCCCCCCCCCCCCCCCCCCCCCCCCCCCCCCCCCCCCCCCCCCCCCCCCGGCCCGCGGTCGCCGGTCACCGGGTGCTCGGCTGGTTGAAGCGCAGCATGTTGCCGGACGGGTCGCGGAAGGCGCAGTCGCGGACCCCGTACGGCTGGTCCACCGGTTCCTGCAGCACCTCCCCGCCGGCGGCGCGGATCCGCTCGAAGGTGGCGTCGCAGTCGTCGGTCCGGAAGATGACCCCGCGCAGCATGCCCTTCGCCAGCAGTTCCGCGGCGGCCCTGCGGTCGTCGGGCGAGGCGTGCGGGTCGGCCAGGGGCGGTTCGAGGACGATCTCCACGTCGGGCTGCGCGGGCGAGCCCACGGTCGTCCAGCGCATCCCCTCGAACTCGACGTCGTTGCGCACCTCCAGCCCGAGGGCGTCGCGGTAGAACGCGATCGCCGCCTCGTGGTCGTGCACGGCGATGAAGCACTGCGAGAGCGTGATGTCCATGCGCCTCACGCTAGGGGCGCAGCCGCGTCGCGGGCTTCTCCGTTCCTGACCGCTCGCCCCTGACCGGCCGGGTGCGGACCCGGGCGACGCAGGCGGGCACGGCGGCGGCTCCGCCGTGGTCGCGGGCCCGGTACGCGCTGGGGGACTCGCCGACCAGTTCGGTGAACCGCGAGCTGAACGAGCCCAGGGACGTGCAGCCGACCGCCAGGCACACCTGCGTCACCGTCAGGTCGCCGCGCCGCAGCAGCGCCTTGGCCCGCTCCACGCGGCGCGTCATCAGGTAGCTGTACGGGCTCTCCCCGAAGGCCGCCCGGAAGCTGCGCGAGAAGTGGCCGGGCGACATCAGGGCGACGCGGGCCAGTGCCGGGACGTCGAGCGGTTGCGCGTGCTCCCGGTCGATCAGGTCGCGCACCCGCCGCAGCCGGACGAGGTCCTCCAGCTCCACGCGACCACCGTGCCACGGTCCCCGAGCCACGGGTAGGGCGCGGGAATCCGCCCGTCAGCCCCCGTGCCAGCTGCGCCACAGGCTCGCGTACGGCCCGCCGGCGTCCACCAGTTCGTCGTGCGTGCCGAGCTCGGTGATGCGCCCGCCCTCGACGACGGCGATGCGGTCGGCGTCGTGCGCGGTGTGCAGGCGGTGCGCGATGGCCACGGTGGTGCGCCCGGCCAGCACCGCCGCCAGCGAGCGCTCGGTGTGCCGGGCCGTGCCCGGGTCCAGCAGCGAGGTCGCCTCGTCGAGCACGAGGGTGTGCGGGTCGGCCAGCACCAGCCGGGCCAGGGCCACCTGCTGCGCCTGCGCGGCCGACAGCTCCACCCCGTTCTCGCCGACCGTCGTCGCCAGGCCCTGCGGCAGCGCCCGCACCCAGCCGAGCGCGTCCACGGCCTCCAGGGCGGCCTCCACCTCGGCGTCGTCGGCGCCGGGCACGGGCAGGGCGACGTTGTCGCGCAGCGAAGCGCTGAAGACGTGCCGCTCCTGGGTGACGAGGGCGACCTGCCGGCGCATCTCCTCCAGCGGCAGCCCGGTCACCTCCGCGCCGCCCACGCGCACCGAGCCGCTGGTGGGCGGGGTGATGCCGGCGATGAGCCGACCCAGGGTGGACTTGCCGGCACCGGTGGGACCGACGACGGCGAGGCGCTCGCCGGGTTCCAGCGACAGCGACACCCCGTGCAGGACCGGACGACCGGGCGAGTACTCGAAACCGACCCGTTCGGCGCGCACGTCGTCGGAGGTGGCCTCCTCACCGCTGACGCGACGGTCCGGGGCGACGGTCGCCAGGCCCACCACGCGCGCGAACGACGCCTGGCCGACCTGCAGCTCGTCCCACCAGATGAGCAGTTCCGTGACGGGGCCGACGAGCTGGCGCAGGTACAGCACGACCGCCGCGACCTCCCCGGCGGTGGCGAGGCCGTGGCGGACCAGGAAACCTCCCCACACCAGGGCCGCGACGACGGGCAGCAGGTACGACATCTCGATGGTGGGGAACCACGC
Organism: Kineococcus auxinigenes; assembly: GCF_050871525.1. NCBI lineage: Bacteria > Bacillati > Actinomycetota > Actinomycetes > Kineosporiales > Kineosporiaceae > Kineococcus > Kineococcus auxinigenes. The sequence goes on from NZ_JBKBCT010000037.1 coordinate 2,038, forward strand.
GGTGCGCAGCCGCAGGGTGTAGGACTCGCGCCGCACGGTCTCGGCGATGACGCGGTCGAGCAGGCGGACCCGGTGCCCGGCCAGGCCCAGCGCCTCCACGGTGCGGGTGTTCTCGACGTTCTCGCCGAGGGTGGTGGAGATGCGTCCCCACCAGGCGCGCTCGGCGGCGTAGCCGGCGGGAGCGCGGCGCAGGTACCAGCGGGTGGCGATCAGCAGGCCGGGCAGGCCGGCGAGGATCGACAGCGCGACGAGCGGGCCGGTGAGGAACGCCGCGACGACGGTGAGCGCGGTGGTGACGGCGGCCACGAGGATGGCGGGCGCGCCGTACCGCACGGTGTAGCTGAGGGACTCGACGTCGTTGGTGGTGCGCGAGACGAGGTCACCGGTGCCGGCCTGCTCCACCACCGACAGCGGCAGCCGGGTGGCGCGGGCGAGGAACTCCTCGCGCAGCTCGGCGAACACCTCCTCCGACAGCGACAGGGACCGGTACCGCGCCACCCGCGCCAGCAGCGCCTGCGCCACGACGGCGGCGGCGAGCAGCGCCACGGTGCGGTCCACGTCGGCCAGGGCGGCGGCCGCGTCGGCGCCGCGCACGGCGGCCACGACGCGGTCCACGAGGTTCCCCAGCAGCCACGGTCCGGCCAGGCCGACGAGGGCGGCGCCGGAGTGCAGCAGCAGCATCACCAGACCGGGGCGGCGGTGGCGGCGCACGAGCCGGCGCACGTCGCGCAGCACCTGGGCGCGGTCGGCGACGGGCAGGGTGGTGCGCTCCTCCAAGGGGGGCTCGTCCAGGAGGGGGCCGTCCAGGAGGGGTTCGGGGCCCTCGGCGGTGGTGCTCACTCAGGTCTCCTGACCGGGCAGCGGGGCGGGCAGCGGGGCGGGCACGGGCCGCCGGGCCGTGGGTTGCGCCGGCACCGCGCCTGCGGTGGGCGCGTCGTGCGCGTCGCCGTCACCGGCGTCGCGGGTGACGAACCGGCGGTAGCCGGGGTGCTCGGCGAGCAGGTCGGCGTGCCGGCCGGTGGCGGCGACGCGCCCGCCGGGCGCCCACTGCACGGTGTCGGCGTGCGGCAGCACGAGCGGGCTGGCGGTGGCGACGAGCGTGGTGCGCCCGGCGCGGGCGGCCCGCAGCCGGGCGGCGATGCGGGCCTCGGTGTGGGCGTCGACGGCGCTGGTGGGCTCGACGAGCACGAGGACCTCGGGGTCGCGCAGCAGCACCCGGGCGAGAGCCAGGCGCTGGCGCTGCCCGCCGGACAGGGAGCGCCCCCGCTCGGTGACGGTCCCGGCCAGGCCGCCGTCGACGAGGTCGAGCAGGTCGGTGGCGTCGGCGACCTCCATCGCGGCGAGCACCTGCGCGTCGGTGTGCCGGCCCTCGGGGTCGACCTGCTCGCGCAGGGTGCCGCTGAACAGCTGCGCGTCGTCCTCGGCGAGCACCACGCGGCGGCGCACCTGCGCGACGGGCACCGAGCGCAGCGGCACCCCGGCGAGGGTGGCGCCCGGCTCGTCGCCGGAGTCGTCGAAGCGGGCCAGCCGGCGCAGCAGCGGCGCGGCCAGCTCGGGCGGGTCGCTGACGACGGCGGTCAGCTCGCCGGGTGCGGCGAGCACCCCGCTCGCGGGGTCGGCCAGCGCACCGGCCGGCGGGTGCTGCTGCTCGCTCTCGGGGGCGTCGGCCAACCGCGGCGGCACGCCCAGCAGCGTCACCAGGCGCCGGGCGGCCACGAGGGCGCGGGCGTACTTGTCGGCGGTCTCCACGAGCATCCGCAGCGGTGCGGTGAGGAACGCCGCGTAGCCGTAGAGGGCCACGAGCTGGCCGGGGCTGATCTCGCCGCGGACGGTGGCGCGCGCGCCCGCCCACACCAGGGCCGCGACGAGCAGCCCGGGCACGAGGACCTGCAGGGCCTCCAGCCCGGACTCCCAGGCGGCCACCCGCACCCCGGCGGCCCGCACCCGCTGGCTCTGCTCGCGGTAGCGGGTCAGGAACACCTCCTCACCGCCGACGCCGCGCAGGACGCGCAGGCCCCGCACGGTGTCGGTGCCCAGGGCCGTCAGCTGCCCGCTCAGCTCGCGCTGGTGCTGCTGGCGCGCCTTCAGGGGCCGCAGCAGCAGCACCAGGACCACCAGCACCGCCGGGATGCCGAGCAGCACGATCAGGCCCAGCGGCACGGACGTGCGCAGCACGAGGACGGCGACGAGGACGACGGCGAGCACGGACGCCACGGCGCGCTGGGTGACGTCGAAGGCGTCGCCCACGCGGGGGCCGTCGGAGGAGGTGCTGGCGAGCACCTCGCCCTGCGGCAGCCGGGCGGTGACGGCGGTGCCGGCGTGCGCGGTGTGCCGGCCGACCTGCTGCAGGGTCCGGAAGCAGGCGGTCAGCCAGTTGGTGACGGCGTAGCGGTGCCGCAGCACCGCGGCCACGGTGCTGACGGCCGCCAGGGCGAGCACGACGCCGGCCCAGCGCAGCAGGGCGGCGTCGTCGCCGGCGAGGACGCCCTCGTCGAGGGCCCGGCCCACGGCGGCGGGCAGGACGGCCTGCGCGAGCATCCACGCGCAGCCGAAGGCGGTGCCGATCGCCATGGAGCGCCGCTGCTGCGCGGCCGTGCGCAGCAGCAGGCGCAGCGGGGAGCGGACGTCGGGGGTACCGGGGTCTTTCAGGGGGAGGTCCCGCACGTGCACCGACGGTAATCGTTGTCCGGGGCGACTTCCACGGGATAAGCGGCGCCCCTCCCGACCCGACCCGCGGTGATCCCGCACGGGTGAGGGTTCAACCTCGTGGGACCACCGCGGAGAGGGAACGCCCGCTCCCGGGTGCCTGCCCCGTGCAGCGGGGTCCCGCTCGCGTCGGTCGCCGGTGACCCCGGCGACCGGTGGTCCGGCCTGGTCGGTGACGAGGAGCTGTGACGAGCTGTGACACCGAGCTGTGACGGACGGTGACACGGGTGCTGGTCGGGACGGAGCCGATCGTCCTCGACTCCCTCCAGGCCCCCGGGGAGAGGGTCAGCGCGACCGCGATTCCCGCACGGCACGCCTCCTGACGCCGACCGCCCCCTCGGGACCAGCGTCCGTCTCGTACCGCCAGCGCGCCCCGGCCCGCCGGGCGGAGCTCTCCAGCCGCGCCAGCGCCCGCCGCAGACCCGGCGAGGAGTTCCGCACGGCGCTGGTGTCGACGACGACGTCACCGCTGCGGACGGCGGTGCGCAGTTCCCGCACCACCTCGGCGAGCGCGGTGCCGGTCGGGTCGGGCGGCAGGCGCACGACCACGGGTGCGACCGGGTTCACGGGACGCGCAGGTTCTCGAGCGCCGAGGCCGCGCGCACGCGGCCGCTCAGGGCGCGGGCCAGCGAGCGGCACGCGAGGGCGACGACGAGGCCGGCTGTCAGCGCCGCGAGGAGGGGCGCGAGGCTGCCCGGCGAGGACGTCACGAGGAGCCCGATCCCCAGGGGCAGGCCGCCGATCAGAGTGCCGGCGACCACGGGGGGCACCGCGCTGCTCGTCAGGCAGCGCGCCTGCACCGCGACGAGGGTCCGCACCGGCACCCCCAGCGCCGCGGTGGAGGCCACGGCCCGGCGGGTGCCGGCGAGGTGGTCGGTCAGGCCCAGCAGCAGGCTGACCAGTGCCACTGCCGCCGCGACGGCGCCGACGGCCGCGGCGAGCCCGGCCCCGCTGAGGTAGAAGGTGAGCCGCTCGGAGTCGTACTCGGTGCCGCCGCGGGGCGGGAACAGCAACGACCCGGCCATCGCCGAGGTGTAGCCGAACGAGAGTCCGCAGACGAACAGCACGGCGCTGGTGCCGGTGGCCGCGGCCAGACCGCCTCGGCGCTGCGCCGCGGCCAGGACCGAAACCGCGGTACCCCCACCGGCCCGCGACCGGGGCCCGGTCAGCGCCGAGCGCCGCGTCGCCGCCCGGACCGCGAGCAGGACGAGCGCCGCCCCCGCCGCCAGCGGCACGATCCCCAGCGGCAGCCACCACCAGCCACCGGCCACCAGGACGAGGCCGAGGGCGAGCAGGCCGGCGACGTGCGCCCGCGACGGTGCGCTCGGGGCTGTGACGGCGGCGCCCAGCGGGCCGCGGGTGCGCTCGGTGCCCGGTGCCGAGGCTCCCAGCGCCGCCCCGCTCCAGCGCAGGAGCAGCACCAGCGCGGGCCACGCGACGAGCAGTTCGGGCTGCAGGCGCGGCAGCAGGCGCGTGCCGGGCGGCAGGGCCACGCCCAGCAGGAGCCAGAGCAGCAGGTACGCGGGAGCGATCCAGAAGCCGCCCCGCGTGAACGCGGCGGCGGTGCGCGCGGCCCGCAGCCGGCGCAGGTCGCCCGGTGCCGCACCGGCGAGGGAGAGCTGCCGTTCCCGGCGCTGCTCGAGGACCCCGCCCGTGCGCAGCGCCTGCACGGCCAGCGCCAGGAACGGCGCGGCGAGCAGGACGGCGGCGATCGCCGTGCCCGGGCGGAGGCCGGGCTGGTCGAGGAACGGCGCCAGGCCGCCGACGGGTCCACGGCCCACCTCGACCACCTGCCGGCCGTCCGCGTCCCGGTAGTAGGTGGTGACGCCGGTCAGGACGGTGTCGTGGACGGTGAGCACGGCCACCGCCGTGAGCAGGGCCACGCCGATCCCCGCGGCGGCGGCCGTCGTGGTGCGTTCGCGCACCCGGTCGCTGTGCGAGCGCGCTGAGGTCAGGGCCCGCACGCCCTCGCGGGTGAGTGCGCTCACCGCAGCACCGCCTCGTGCTCGACGACGCCGTCGCGCAGCCGGACCTCGCGGTCGGCGAGCGCCGCGGCGGTGTTGTCGTGGGTGACGAGCAGGACCGCCCCGCCGTCGCGGCGCGCGACCGACAGCAGCAGGTCGAGGACGGCACGGCCGCCGGCGGCGTCGAGGCTCGCCACGGGTTCGTCCGCGAGCAGCAGGCGCGGGGAGGTGATGAGGGCGCGCGCGACGGCGGCGCGCTGCGCTTGGCCGCCGGAGACCTCCTGCGGCACCGCGTCGGCGGCGTCGGCCAGGCCTGCGCGCGCCAGGGCGTCGCGGGCGGCGGTCCGGGCGGCGGTGAGGTCGGCGCCGTCCAGCAGCAGCGGCAGGGCGACGTTGTCCTGCAGCGGCAGGTCGGGCACGAGCTGGCCGTACTGCAGGACGATGCCGACCTCCCGCCGGCGCAGCACCGCCCGGTCCGCCTCCCCGAGACCGGTGAGGTCGCGGCCCAGGAGCGTCACCGACCCGGCCTGCGGGGTGAGCAGCCCGGCGGCCGCGTGCAGCAGGGTGGACTTGCCGCACCCGCTGGGGCCCGTGACGGCCACGACCTCACCGGGGTGCAGGGTGAGCGAGACGCCCCGCAGCGCGGGGGTGCGGGCGTAGGAGTGCGCGACGGCGCGCAGTTCCAGCGCGGGGTCGGGGATCGGGGGTGCAGCGGTCACCGGGGCTCCTCGGGGGTGGGGGAGTCGAGCGCCTCGACGGCCTCGTCGAGCCAGCGCAGGTCGGCGTCCAGGTGCAGCACCGCGTACCGGCGGGCGAGACGGGTGGCGACGTCGTCCGCGGCGGGGTCGTGGGACTGCAGTTCGCGCACGCGGCGCAGGTGGGCGGTGCGCTGCTCCAGGGCGACGGCGCGCGCCGGCCGCCCCGGCGTGGAGGTGCGCAGCGCGACGACGGTCTTGCGCACCACGTCCTCCGTGCCGGCGACGGCCGGGGGAGCGGGCTCGGCCAGCCAGGCCCGCAGCCGCTCCCTGCCCGCGTCGGTGACCGCGTAGACGGTCCGTTCCGGCCCCCCCTCGGAACGGGTCTCGACCACCTCGGCCAGCCCGTCGCGCACGAGCCGCCCCAGGGTGGCGTAGACCTGCCCGAACGCCAGCGGCTTGGCGTCGGGGAACCAGCGGTCGTACGCCTGCTTCACCTCGTAGCCGTGCGCCGGTCCCCGCAACAGGAGCGCCAGGTGCAGCTCGGTCATGGACACGACACCTTTGTACACCCGAAGTATGTACGGAGTGAATAGCTGGAGCGAGGAAGGCGCCGACCGCCGGGCGTCCCGGCGGCCGGCGCCGTCGTCCTACCCCGCCGAGGCGGTGATCAGGTGGGTGGCGTGGTCGTAGGTGAACGTCACCCGCGCACCGCCGGCCGGGACGACGAGCGGGATGTTGCCGCCGTTCGGCGCGCCGCCGTCACCGTAGTTCTCGTCCCAGCCGCCGTTCAGCGCCGCCTTGAACTCGTAGGAGCCCTCGGGCAGGTCCGCCTCCAGCGTCCACAGCCCGGTGGTCTCGTCCAGCGTCAGCTGCGCCTGCTCGCACGCGGGCTGCCAGTCCTCCGGGCAGCCGATCTCGCTGTTGAACGACCCCGCGGCGGCGACCGCCTCGGGCTCGGCGCCGGGCTCGGCGGGCGGCTCCTCGGGGGCCGGCGGCGGGGGCACGACGCTCGCCGCGGTGCCGGCGGCGGCGAGGTTGCCGGAGTGGTCCTGCACCACGGCGCGGTACTCCAGCTGCGTGCCCTCCGGCAGGTCGGTCACGTCGTGGAAGACGCGGTACGGGGCGTTGTCGTCGGTGCCCAGCGGCGTCCACTCCCGCGCCCCGGCGGCGCGGTACGCGAAGGTGACCTGGTTGAAGTCGTCGCCGGGGACGTCGACGCCGACCTCGGCGCGCCCGCCCACGGTGCCGTCCGTGGTGAAGACCGGCGTGGCGGCGGCCTTCGACCGCTTCAGCGGGGCGCTCGCGCGCCACACCGCGGCGGACAGCGCGGGGACGGTGACGGTGACCTCCCCGGAGGCGTTCGAGCGCACCTTCCCGGTGCCGGCCGGCCACAGGCCCTTGAAGGTGCGGCGCTCGTCGAAGGTGTCGAAGGTGACGGTCTGCTCCTGGTCCGAGTTGTTCACCGCCACCAGGTACTCGCGGTCCTCGCCCTCGCCGATGCGGCTGAACGCGTACACGCCGGGGCCCTCGGAGGCGTAGCGGTCGATCTGCGCGCCGTCGGCGAGGGTCGGGTGCTCCTCGCGCAGCTGCGCCAGCTCGGCGATGGCGCGGTACAGCGGGTGGGTGGGGTCGAAGTTCTCCTGCGCGGTGGTGGCGTCGGTGCCGATGAGGTCGTCGTCGTTGTAGGTGGAGACCTGCGAGGCGAACACGTCCTGGCGCGCGTCCTGGTCGCCGCCGTCGCCGGTGAACCCCTGCTCGTCGCCGTAGTAGACGACCGGCTGGCCGCGGGTCAGGTACATCAGCGCGTGCGCCAGCTCGTCGCGCTGCAGCAGCTCGTCCTCGGCCACGCCGTCCTGGCGCAGGAACGCGCCGATGCGGCCCATGTCGTGGTTGCCCAGGAACGTGGGCAGCGAGTAGGCGTTGGAGTCGGCGTCGGTGTAGTAGTCGTCCTGGGCGTAGAACTCCCGCAGCTCGCCGGCGTCGCCGCCGGCGCTGAAGCCGCGGGCGCGGGCCTGGAACCCGAAGTCCAGCGTGGCCTGCAACCCCGCCTCGGTGGTGTACCGGGACAGGAACTCCGGGTTCGAGTCGTAGACCTCCCCGAAGGAGAAGAAGTCCTCGTTGCCCCGCGCCGCGGCGTGCTCCTCGATCGCGGGGGCGAACTCCTGCCAGAACTCGGTGTTCACGTGCTTGACGGTGTCGATGCGGAAACCGTCGATCCCGAAGTCCACCCAGGCCTCGTAGATCTCCTCCATGCCCTCGACGACCTCGGGGCGCTCGGTGAACAGGTCGTCCAGGCCGACGAAGTCGCCGTACTGGTCGGACTCCCCGCCGTTGAAGAGGGCGTCGCCGCGGTTGTGGTACATCGTCGGGTCGTTCAGCCAGCCGGGGACCTTCACGTCCTGCTCGGCCGGGGCGACCACGGGCGTGTACGGGAACGACGTCTGCGCGTCCAGTTCCGGGAACCGCCCGGTGCCGGCGAACTCGCGGTCGTCGAACGCCTGCCCGGCCGCGTCCCGGTAGGGCTCGGTGGCCTTGGGGACGTAGCGCTGCGTCCCCTCGGCGTAGGAGATCACGTCGGCGGTGTGGTTGGTGATGATGTCGAAGAACACCTTGATGCCGCGGGCGTGCGCGGCGTCGACGAGCTGTTCCAGTTCCTCGTTCGTGCCCAGGTGCGGGTCGATCTGCGTGAAGTCGGTGATCCAGTACCCGTGGTAGCCGGCGGAGGTGTTCGCCCCCTCGCCCTGGACGGGCTTGTTCTTGAACGACGGCGTCAGCCAGATCGCCGTCGTGCCCAGGCCCTCGACGTAGTCCAGGCGCTCGAGGATCCCCTTGAGGTCACCACCGTGGTAGAAGCCCTTGTGGGTGGGGTCGTAACCGCTGACCAGCGGGTCGGAGCCGTACCCGCCGGTGTCGTTGCCGGTGTCGCCGTTGGCGAACCGGTCGGCCATGACGAAGTAGAAGCGCTCGCGGGTCAGGTCCTCGCGCAGCGAGGTCGCGGCCAGGGCGCGGTCGGCGCGGGTGACGTGCGAGCCGCCGGGGTGGCGGCCGTCGGGGGCGGCGGCCGCGGCGGGGGCCAGGGCCAGGGTGATCGCCGCAGCGCTCAGGGCCGCCAGCCGGCGGCGTCCTGCGGGGGTGGGTCGCACGGGGTCTCCTCGTCGTCGAGTGGAGTGCTGTGCGCAGGCTACGCAGCGTGGAAAGTGGTTGCAAGAAGTTGCAGCAGGGGGCCCCGGTGCTGCGCCGGGGAGGGGCCCGCGGCGGCTACCCTCGGACCGTGACGCCGGACGCGCCCGAGACCGCCCCCACCACCCCCGCCGAGGCCGCCGCGCAGGCCGCCGACCAGAGCGCCGAGGTGGCCGCCGAGCGCGCCCACCGCCCGGTGCTGGTCGTCGACTACGGAGCCCAGTACGCCCAGCTCATCGCCCGGCGGGTGCGCGAGGCCGACGCCTACTCCGAGATCGTGCCCAGCACGACCCCGGTGGCGGAGATCCTCGCCAAGGACCCGGCCGCGGTGATCCTCTCCGGCGGCCCCTCCAGCGTGTACGCCGAGGACGCCCCGCAGGTCGACCCCGCCCTGTTCGAGGCCGGCGTGCCGGTCCTCGGCATCTGCTACGGGTTCCAGGCCATGGCCAAGGCGCTCGGCGGCGAGGTCGAGCGCACCGGCCGGCGCGAGTACGGCGGCACGGTGGCGCAGCTGAGCGACCCGGCCGCCTCCACGCTGCTGCGCGACCAGCCCGCCGAGCAGTCGGTGTGGATGTCCCACGGCGACAGCGTCGCGCGCGCGCCCGAGGGTTTCCGCGTCGTCGCCAGTTCCGCCGACACCCCCGTCGCCGCGTTCGAGGACGACGAGCGCCGCCTGTACGGCGTGCAGTGGCACCCCGAGGTCAAGCACTCCGCGCACGGGCAGGACGTGCTGGTGAACTTCCTGCGCTCCGGCGCCCGGGTGCCGGCGGACTGGACGACCGGCAACGTCATCGACGAGCAGGTCGCCCGCATCCGCGCCCAGGTCGGCGACGGCAAGGTCATCTGCGGCCTGTCCGGCGGCGTGGACTCCGCCGTGGCGGCCGCCCTCGTGCAGCGCGCCGTGGGTGAGCAGCTCACCTGCGTCTTCGTCGACCACGGCCTGCTGCGCGCCGGGGAGGCCGAGCAGGTCGAGCAGGACTTCGTCGCCGTCACCGGCGTGAAGCTGCACGTGGTGGACGCCGCGCAGCGCTTCGCGGACGCCCTCGCCGGGATCACCGATCCGGAGGAGAAGCGCAAGACCATCGGCCGCGAGTTCATCCGGGTCTTCGAGCAGGCCGCCTCCGACGTCGTGGCCGCCGAGGGCGGCAGCGGTGAGGTGCGCTTCCTCGTGCAGGGCACCCTGTACCCGGACGTCGTGGAGTCCGGCGGCGGCACCGGTGCGGCCACCATCAAGAGCCACCACAACGTCGGCGGCCTGCCCGAGGACATGAAGTTCGAGCTCGTCGAGCCGCTGCGCGCCCTGTTCAAGGACGAGGTGCGCGCCGTCGGTGAGCAGCTCGGGCTGCCCGAGGCGATGGTGTGGCGCCAGCCCTTCCCCGGCCCGGGCCTGGGCATCCGCATCGTCGGCGAGGTCACCCCGCAGCGCCTGGAGACCCTGCGCGCGGCGGACGCCATCGCCCGCGAGGAGCTGACCGCCGCCGGCCTGGACCGGGAGATCTGGCAGTGCCCCGTGGTGCTGCTCGCCGACGTCCGCTCGGTGGGCGTGCAGGGCGACGGGCGCACCTACGGCCACCCCGTCGTGCTGCGCCCGGTCAGCTCCGAGGACGCCATGACGGCGGACTGGACCCGCCTGCCGTACGACGTGCTGGCGCGCATCTCCACCCGCATCACCAACGAGGTGCCCGAGGTGAACCGCGTGGTGCTGGACGTCACGAGCAAGCCGCCGGGGACCATCGAGTGGGAGTGAACCCGCACCGCTGACCAGGGCCGGGCACCCCGCGGGGGTGCCCGGCCCTCGTCGTGCCCGGGGCGGCTCAGCGGCGGTGCCGCCCCCGGTCCACCCCGAACACGCTGATGGTGCCGTCCTCCTCGTCCGCGGCCAGCAGCAGGCCGCGGTTCGGCACGGCCAGCACGCCTTCCGGGGCCTCGCCGGTCTCCAGCACCTGCAGCAGGCGCGGGCGGCGCTCCCGGTCCAGGTCGTGGACGAGCACCGCGCCGCCGCGCTCGGAGGCGAGGAACGCGTACGTCGTGCCGCGCACGGTCGCGACCTCGGCGCCCTCGAACTCCGCACCGCGGTCGTCGCTGCGCCCGTCGGGGTAGCGGCCCGCCTCGGCCAGCGCGCGCTCGGCGGAGGACCCCGCCGCCCACAGCACCTCGCCGCTGGGGGAGAACACCGTCCAGCCGCGCCCGCCGGCCGGGTCGGCGGCCAGGTCCCCCTCGTCGGCGGTGACGAGGTTCCCGTCCGGGGTCCACTGCACCGCGTCCGGCTCGCGCGGCGCGCTCAGCTCGTCGTCGAAGGCCACCACGTCGTCGTCCACGACGTCGGCGTCGTCGCGCTGCACGGTGCCGGCGGAGAAGGAACCGACCACGCGCTTCGCGCGCAGGTCCACCAGGGCGACGGCGTTGTTCTCCTGCAACGTCACCGCGGCGATCCCCGCACCGTTGACGTCGACGTACTCCGGTTCGGGGTCCTCGGGGAACTCCGCGCCGGGCAGACCGGTGAGGTCCACCGCCGCGGCGCTCCAGCGCTCCGGTGCACCCTCGAGGTGCACCACGGACAGGAACCCGGCGGGTGCCTGCGGCAGGCCGCCCTCGACGCCGTCCACGACCACGTCCTCGTCGCGCTGGTTCTCGATCGCCACGGCGGCACGGTGGCCGTCGGGGGAGATCGCGACCGAGTCCGGCTGCCCGCCGAGGTCGATCGTGCGCACCACCCGCAGGGTGCGGGTGTCGACGACCGCGAGGTTGCCCGAGGGGGCGGTGGACTCCCCGTCGGAGGTGTCCACGGCCACGAGGGCGAACCGCCCGTCGCGGGTGACGGCCACCGAGGTGGGCTCGCCACCCACCTCCACGGTGCCGGTCTCCCGCGGGGCGGACGGGTCCGACAGGTCCACGGCGCCGATCCGCCCGGTGGCGGAGTCGGTGTAGAAGGTGGTGCGCCCGTCGGGGGTGACCGACAGGATCTCGGCGACCTCCCCGGAGACGGCGAGCGTCGCCCGCTCCGAGAACGTCGCCGACGGGGGTCGTGCCCGTGCCGGCCCGAGAACCCCGTGGACGCGGCCGGCCTAAGGGTCCTAGGCTGATTCCTAACAACCCTAGGCATCGGAGGTGGAAGTGTCCCCGAGGGCGGGCATCACGGTCGCTCGGCTCGTCGAGGCCGCGGCCGACCTGGCCGACGAGGTGGGCCTGGAGAACGTCACCGTCTCCGCCCTCGCGCGCCGGTTCGGCGTCGCCGACGCCAGCCTGTACTCCCACGTGCGCAGCGCCGCCGACCTGCGCCAGCGCGTCAGCGCCCTGGCGGCGGTGGAGTTCTCCGAGGTGCTGGCCGAGGCGATCGCCGGTGTCTCCGGCGACGAGGCGCTGACCCGGTGCGCACTGGCGTTCCGCCGCTACGTGCTCCAGCACCCCGGCCGCTACGCCGCCACGACGGTCCGGTTGCCGCCGGAGGTGGCCGCCGCGAGCGAGGGGCACCGGCGCATCGCGCTGCTGAGCTACCGCCTGCTGGAGGGGTACGACATCCCGCCCGGGGAGCTGACCGACGCGGTCCGGTTCTGCCGCAGCGCCCTGCACGGTTTCGTGACCCTGGAGGCGGCGGGGGGTCTCGGTCCCGAGGGGGACCGCGAGGCGTCGTGGCTGGCGACGCTGCGGGGCGTGGGCCGGGCGCTGGTGTCCTGGCCGCGCGGGGACGGGCCGGGTTCCTGACCGGGTGCGAGCCCGGCGCGACGGGTAGGACGACGTGACGAGGAGCGGGCCGCGAGCCCGTGGAGGAGGAACCGTGGTGGACGAGGGGAGCGGGGCGGCCGTGCCGTCGCAGGAGCTCACCGACGACGTGGTGCGCCGCGCGCTGCGCAACTGCAGCAAGGGGGAGGCGTCGCGGCTGAACGTGCCCGCCTGGGTGGGGGAGACGGACACCGCGCGCTCGCCCGTGGTGGGCTGGCGGGACCCCAAGGCGCCCGAGCGGGGCGTCCTGCTCGTGCTCGGCGGCGGGCAGGTCCGCGGTCTGGTGCTGCGCGCGCCCAGCGGGGGTGCGCGTGCCGCCGCGATGTGCGACCTGTGCCGCACGACCCGCTCCGCCGGGGACGTCGCGCTGTTCGCCGCGCCCCGCGCCGGCGCCGCCGGCCGCCGCGGCGACACCGTCGGCGTGTACGCCTGCGCCGACCTCGCGTGCGCGCGCTGCGTGGAGGTCGTCAAGGGCACCCCGGCGCTGCGCCCGGACCCCGGCCGCAGCGTGGAGGAGCGCCGCGCCGACCTCGCCCGCCGCGCGGGCGCGTTCGTGGACTCCGTCCTGGGGGTCTGAGCTCGGGGGTGCGTGCGGGCGGGGCCCCCTGGTGGCGCCGTAGCCTGACGCGGTGCCGCGCTGGTCCGACGTCCCGGTCCTGCGCCGGGTCGAACCCTTCGTCCTCGCCGTCCTCACCGCCATCGCGGTGGCCGCGCTGCTGCCGGCGGGCGGGGCCGTCGCGACGGGCCTGGGGTGGGGGACCACCGTGGGCGTGGGGTTCCTGTTCTTCGTCTACGGGGCGCGCACGGCGCCTGCCGAGGCGCTGCGCGGGTTGCGCGACTGGCGGTTGCAGGGGTCGATCGCCCTGGCGACCTACGTCCTGTTCCCGCTGCTGGGCCTGCTGCTGGTGGCGGCCACCGGCCGGTTCCTCGACGGCGGGCTGGTGGCCGGGCTGCTGTTCCTGGCGGTGCTGCCCTCCACCGTGCAGTCGTGCGTGGTGTTCACCGCCGCGGCCGGCGGGAACGTGCCCGGCGCGGTGGTCGGCGCGACCGCGTCCAACCTCGCCGGCATCGGCCTCACCCCGCTGCTGGCCGCGCTGCTGCTCGGCTCGGCCGGTGCGGGCCCGGACGCCGGTTCCGTCGGCCGGATCGTGCTGCAGCTGCTCGTGCCGTTCCTCGCCGGTCTGGCCGCGGGTGCGCGCATCGGCGACCGGGTGCGCCGGCACCGCCGGCCGCTGGCGTTCCTCGACCGGTGCGTCATCGTCGCGGTGGTGTACTCGGCGTTCAGCCTCGGTGTGCGGCGAGGGGTGTGGCAGCAGGTGCGCCCGGCGGAGGTCGCCGTCGTGCTGGTCTGCGCGGCGCTGCTGCTGGCGGCGGTGCTCGCGGTGGCGTGGTGGGCCCCGCGGCTGTGGGGGGCCCGCCGCGCCGATCGCGTGACGGTGCTGTTCTGCGGGTCGAACAAGTCGCTGGCGACCGGGCTGCCCATGGCGACGGTGCTGTTCGACCCGCACGTCGTGGGCCTCGTCGCGCTGCCCGTCGTCCTGTACCACCCGCTGCAGATCACCGTCTGCTCGTTCCTCGCCGGCCGGATGTCGCCCGGGCGCTCCTGAGGCCCCCGGCCCCCGGCCGCCGCGGTGCCCGGGTGGCGCCGGGCGGTCCGACCCCCCACGGTGGCACGTGCAGCAGTGCAAGTGTCAGTGGCCGAGGAGGAGTGAGGACCGTGGTCGGGGACCCGCAGGCCGGCACCGCGCGCAGGGTCGGGCGGTGGACGCTCGACGTGGCGCTCGTGGTGGCCCTCGTCAGCACCGCCGTCATGGCGCTGTCCGGGCGGTGGGAGGAGGCGGTCCGCTTCCTCCTGGTGCTCGGCGCGATCGGCGCCGCACGCCTGGCCGCCGTGCCCCCCTCGTTCGCGGGAGGGTTCGCGGTGCTCCTGCTGCTGGCCATGTGGGCCTCGGTGCAGCACTGGTACCGGTCGATCTCCTGGTTCGACGTGGTCGTGCACTTCCTGACCCCCGGCAGCGTCGCCGCCGTGGCGTACTACGTGCTCGTGCAGGCGCGCCTGCTGCCGCGCCCCCGCGACCTGCCCGCCCGCCTGCGCTCCTGGGCGCCGGTGCTGTGGACCACCGTCGTGGGGGTGAGCGTCGCCGTGCTCTGGGAGTTCTACGAGTGGGTCGTGGAGCAGTTCAGCCCGCAGGGGATGATCGTCGGGTACACGGACACCGTGGTCGACCTGTTCGCGGGCCTGGCCGGGTCCCTGGTGGCCGGGCTCCTGGTGCTGGCGCACAGCCGCTCCCGGGCAGGGCTCGTGCCCGCGGGGGAGAGCGGCGCCTAGGCTGGCACGGTGATCATCCGCGACGCCACCGAGGACGACTGGCCGCTCATCCACCCGTTCTTCGCCCAGATCGTCGCGGCGGGGGAGACGTACGCCTACCCCGACGGCCTCACCTCCGAGCAGGCCCGCGCCCTGTGGGTGCAGCCGCCGCCGTGGCGCACCGTGGTCGCCGTCGACGGCGAGGAGGTGCTCGGCTCGGCGATCACCGGCCCCAACCGGCCCGGGCGCGGATCGCACGTCGCCACCGCCAGCTTCATGGTCGCGCCCGCCGCGCAGGGCCGAGGCGTGGGCCGCGCGCTCGGCGAGCACGTCCTGGAGCTGGCCCGCGCCGACGGGTACCGGGCGGTGCAGTTCAACGCCGTCGTCGAGACCAACCGCGCGGCCGTCGCGCTGTGGCGCTCGCTGGGGTTCAGCGTGCTGGCCACCGTGCCCGAGGCGTTCGACCACCCCGTGCACGGGTTCGTCGGGCTGCACGTCATGCACCGCCCGCTCACCGCGCCCGGTCGGTGACCCGCGCCCCGCGGGGCTAGCGTGCGCCGGGTGAGGCCGTTCCTGCTGCTGGCGACCCGTGAGCACGACGGCGTCGCCGACGCCGAGCACGCCGCCGTCCTGCGCTACGGCGGGCTGCGCCCCGGGGAGCTGGTGCGCGTGCGCCTGGAGCGCGACCCGCTGCCGGAACTGGACCTCGAGGAGTTCTCCGGCGTCGTCGTCGGCGGCAGCCCGTTCTGCACCAGCGACCCGGAGGACGCCAAGACGCCCGTGCAGCGCCGCGTCGAGCGGGAGCTGTCGGCGCTGCTGGACCGCGTGGTCGCCGCGGACGCGCCGTTCCTGGGGGCCTGCTACGGCATCGGCACGCTCGGCGTGCACCGGGGCGGCGTCGTGGACCGCACGTACGGCGAGCCCATCGGCACGGTGCCCGTGACCCTGACCGCGGCCGGCCGCGACGACCCGCTGTTCGGCGCCCTGCCCACCACCTTCGACGCGTACGTCGGTCACAAGGAGGCGCTGCGGGTGCCGCCGCCGGACGCGGTGGTCCTGGCGTCCTCGCCGGCCTGCCCGGTGCAGGCGTTCCGGGTGGGGCGCAACCTGTACGCGACGCAGTTCCACCCCGAGCTGGACGCCGAGGGGATCCTCGCGCGCGTGGACGCCTACCGGGGGGCCGGGTACTTCCCGCCCGCCGAGCACGACGCGCTCGTCGCGCGCCTGCGCCGCTCGCGCGCCGAGGCCCCGCAGCGGCTGCTGCGCCGCTTCGTGGAGCGCTACCGGCGCTGAACCCCCGCCGCGACGTCCCAGGACGCCCCGGTACGCCTCAGAACGCCGCGGCCAGGCGGCGCACCGCCTCCGCCACCTGCGCGGTGGGCAGCCCCGCCACGCACAGGCGCAGGTGCGCGGTGTCCTGCTCCGAGACGACGTAGTGCCGCCCGGGGCCCACCGCGACCCCCTCGCCGAGGGCGCGGCGGGCCAGGTCGACGTCGTCCACCCCGCGAGGCAGGCGCACCCACAGCGAGAACCCGCCGCGCGGGCGGGCCCAGGAGCACTCCGGCAGCTCCCGGGCCAGCGCCGCGCACGCCGCGTCCACCCGGGCGGCCAGCGCCGCGGACAGCGCCCGCAGGTGCGCGCCCCACCCGGCGCCGGTGATGAGCTCCAGCGCGGTCTCCTGCAGGGGCCGGGAGACGAACAGGTCGTCCACGACGCGCAGCGCCGCGATGCGCTGCGCCACCGGCCCCCTGGCCACGACGCAGCCCACGCGCAGGCTCGGGGCGGCGGCCTTCGTCAGGGAGTTCACGGTGATGACGCGACCGTCGGTGTCGTCGCGCAGCAGCGACGGCGGCGGCGTGGGCCCGTGGCCCAGCCAGCGCGCGTAGTCGTCCTCCACGACGAACGCACCCGCGGCCGCCGCGGCCTCCAGCACGGGGCGGCGGCGCTCGGCGGCCAGCACCGAGCCGTCGGGGTTGGCGTAGGTGGGCTGCAGGTACAGCACGCGCGCGCCGGTGGTGGCGAACGCCCGCTCCAGCAGGTCCGGGCGCACCCCGTCGGCGTCGGAGGGCACCGGCACCGGCACCAGGCCGGCGCTGCGCAGCAGCGAGATGACGCCGGGGTAGCCGGGCACCGCGACGAGCACGGGGCTGCCGGCGGGCACGAGGGAGCGCAGCACGGTGGACAGCGCCCCCTGCCCGCCGGGGGTGACGAGCACGTCCTCGCGGTCGGCGCCGAGCTGGCCGGCGAACCAGGTGCGCAGCTCGGGCAGGCCCGCCGGCGGCGGCACGGACCACGCCTGCGGGCGGCGCGCGGCGCGGGCGCTGGCGCCGGCCAGGCGCGAGGTGGGCTGCAGCGCCACGTCCAGGTAGCCGCGGGCCATGTCCAGGACGTCCTCGGGCGGGGCGCTCAGGGCCGCGACGACCCCGCCGGCCTGCACGGGGGAGGCGCCCAGGGCGACCTGCTGCCACCCGGTGTCGGCGGTGGCGGTCGCGGTGGGCCGGGCCACGAAGGTGCCGGCGCCGGGGCGGGTGACGACGGTGCCGTCGGCGACGAGCCGGTCCACGGCGCGCTGGACGGTGACCGGGCCCACGCCCAGCTCGGTCACCAGGGTCCGGCTGCTGGGCAGCTTCGCCCCCGTGGGCAGGGCGCGGGCGCGCTCGCGCAGCGCCGTGGTGACCCGAGCGACGCTGCTATCCCCCTGCATGGTCACTGACAATAGCGCTACCGGCCTGGCCGAGGGAGTCCCCCCGCGCGACGTACCCTTCCCTCGTGGCCCAGCTCCTCCACGACCCCGCTGAGGCGCGTCGGCCGAACACCCAGGCGGTCGTGCTGACCGTCGTCGCCTGGCTGGCCGCCGCGGTGTGCGTCCTGCTCGGCGCGTGGCAGTGGCAGCGCGGCAACGTCGTGGTCAGCCAGGCACCGGCCACCGCGCCCGTCGTGGCCGTGGAGCAGGTCGTCTCCGCCGCCGCCGAGCCCGGTTCGGCCCGGGCGCTTCTCTCGCGCGACGACGTGGGCCGCCGCGTGCGGGTGAGCGGCACCTTCGACCCCGCGGTCGACCTGCTCGTGCCCGGCCGACGGCTCGACGGGGCCGACGGGTCGTGGGCCCTGGGCCTCGTCCGCCTGGACGACGGCACCGGCGTGGCCGTCGTGCGGGGCTGGGTGCCCGAGGGTGCGCCGGTGCCCGCCGCCCCCACCGGCCCCGTCGACCTGCGCGGGGTCGTGCAGCCGCCGGAGAACTCCGACGTGGCCCCGTCCACCACCGCCCTGCCGCAGGGGCAGGTCCCCGTCGTCAGCGCCGCCGACCTGGTCAACCGCGTCGAGTACCCGGTCGCCAACGCCTACGTCACCGCCACCGAGCCCGTCGCGGCGGACCCGGCGGGCGCGCAGCTGCGCGCCGTGCCGCCGGCCGACCCCGGCGAGTCCACGCGCCACCTCGACTGGCGCAACCTCGCCTACGCCGCCCAGTGGTGGGTGTTCGCGGCCTTCGCCCTGGTGCTGTGGCGCCGGGCGCTGCGCGACGCGCGCCTCGAGCGGGAAGCCCGTGCGCACCCCGCGCCCACCGCCCCCGCCGCACCCCGGCAGGATCGTGACCCCCACCCCGCCGACGGTCCCGGAGGACGAGACGTGAGCACCACCCGATGAGCGCCGACCGCACCGCAGTGCCCCTGCAGGGCGCCGACAGGATCCGCCCGGCCCTGACCCGCTACCGCGTCATGGCGTGGGTCACCGGCATCGGGCTGCTGTTCGTGGTCGCCGGGATGGTGCAGGAGTACGCGCTGGAGCGCGGCGACTCCATCACCCGCGTCATGGGCCCCGTGCACGGCCTGTTCTACGTCCTGCTGCTCATCACCACCTTCGACCTGGGGACCCGGGTGCGCTGGCCCTGGTCGCGGATGCTGCTGACCGCCCTGGCCGGCACCGTGCCGTTCCTGTCCTTCTACGCCGAGCGCAAGAACCAGCGCGCGGTGCGCGAGCAGCTGGCCGCCCGCCCGCCGGTGGGCTGAGGCGCCCGTGACGACGACCGGACCGGGCACCGGGGCGGGCACCGGGCAGCGGCCCGCGCTGCAGCGGGTCGTGGTGCACGCCGCGATGCGTTCGCGCGGCGAGCTGCTGGTGCGCAGCGGCCCGGACGGCGACGTGCTGCCCTGGGCGGTGCTGGCGCACGGGGAGACGCCCGCGGCCGGGGCCCAGCGGGCGCTGGCCGCCGCGGGTGCGCCGCCCGCCCGGACCGGCCCCCCGCTGGAGATCCGCGACGCGGTGCGCCGCGCCCTCGGCCAGGAGGTGCCCGGGCACGCCGGCGGCGTCGACCTGCACACCGTCCACGTGGTCCTGTCCGCGCACGTGGGCGACCACGCCCAGCGCGAGCGCACCAGCGCCCGGTGGGTGCCGGATGCCGGGGAGCACCCCCTGCTCGACGACGCCCGCGCGCGCGTGGAACCCGCGGAGCTGGCGCGGCTGGACGTGCCCGCCGACGACGACACCCCCGTGGTGCGCCAGCGCCTGGCCGCGTACGCGGTGGTGGTCAGCCCCGACCGCGAGATCCTGCTGACCCGGCTGTCCCCGATCACCCCCAGCCCGGGGCGCTGGACGCTGCCGGGCGGCGGGGTCGACCACGGCGAGCACCCGCTGCGCGCCGCCGTGCGCGAGGTCCACGAGGAGACCGGCATGGAGGTCGAGGTGGACGGCCTCGTCGACATCGGCTCGGAGCACTTCACGGGCCGCTCCCCGCGCGGGGTGCTGGAGGACTTCCACGCCGTGCGGGTGCTGGTCACCGCCACGGCCCGGCAGGTGCGCACCCCGCAGGTGCTGGACGTGGGCGGCAGCACCGACCTGGGCTCGTGGGTGCCGCTGGCGCGGGCGACCCACCTGGGGCTCGTGGGCGTCGCCCACCGCGGGGTGCAGATCGCGCTGCGGCAGCGGCAGGCGGCACCCGGGCCCGCGGCCGGCTGAGGGGACCCCGGGCGGGAGCGCCGGCCACGACACGAGGAGTTCACGCGGCGGCCGTTCCCAAGCACGACCGGTGACTGGCAGACTCCGCCCGCCAGTCCCCCCGCGCGGAAGCGAGCACATGAGCCGTCCCCTCGTTCGACTCGTCGGTCCAGCTGTCGGCCTCGTGGCGTTCACGGGTTCGCTGGGGGTGGTCTGCGCGGGGCTCGCCCCCCTGGCCGCCGCCACCGCGACCCCGACCACGACGGCCACCGCCTCGCCCACCGCGAGCGCGGCACCCGGCCCGACCGCGTCCCCCGTCGCCGAGGGGGCGACCGGTCTCGCCGAGCTCCTGCCCGACCCGGCGCCGGGGCAGACGCAGATCCAGATCGGCGCGTTCAACGACCTCCACGGCCGCCTGGAAGCCCCCGACGAGACCGACGACGGCGCCCCGGTCGGCGGCGCCGCGCAGCTCGCCGGCGCGCTGGAGGCGATGCGCGCCCAGCAGCCGAACACCGTGGCCGTCTCGGTCGGCGACAACATCGGCGCCTCGACGTTCACCTCGTTCATCCAGCAGGACGAACCCACCCTGGAAGCGCTCAACGCCATGGGCGTGGCGGTCTCCGCGGTCGGCAACCACGAGTTCGACAAGGGGTACACCGACCTCCTGGAGCGCGTCGGCGTGCAGGGCGAGGGGCCGCTGGCGGACTTCCCGCACCTGGGGGCCAACGTCCTGCGGGCCGACGGGAGCGCGGCGCTGCCGTCGTTCGCCACCACCGACGTGGGTGGGGTGCGGGTCGGGTTCGTCGGCGTCGTCACGGAGGCCACCCCCAGCCTGGTGGCGCCCGACGGCATCGCCGGGCTGCGGTTCACCGACCCGGTCGAGGCCGCCAACCGCGTCGCGGCGCAGCTGTCCGACGGCGACACCGCCAACGACGAGGCCGACGTCGTGGTGCTGCTGGCCCACGAGGGTTCGGAGGGCACCGACTGCGAGGAGGTGCGCACCTCCGGTCGGTTCGGGGAGATCGTGCAGGGCGCCTCCGCGCAGGTCGACGTGATCCTGTCCGGGCACACGCACATGCGCTACGACTGCGAGTTCCCGGTGGACGGCGAGCAGGTCGCCCGCCCGGTGCTGTCCGCGGAGTCCTACGGCACCGCCCTGGACCGCGTCGTCCTGAACGTCGACGACGCCACCGGTGAGGTCGTCGCCCAGGCGCACGAGGTGGTTCCCGTGCAGGGTTTCGAGCCCGACCCGCAGGTGCAGGCGATCGTCGACGAGGCCGTGGCGTTCGCCGCGGAGGAGGGCGCCCGCCCCGTCGGCCGCATCACCGCCGACGTCACCCGCGCGTTCACCGGTGCCGAGGACGACCGCGGCACCCAGTCGCCGCTGGCGAACCTCATCGCCGACGCGCAGCTGCAGCAGACGCGGGGCGCGGACGCGCAGATCGCCCTGATGAACCCCGGTGGCGTGCGCGACGACCTGGAGTTCACCGCGTCCGGTTCCGAGGGCGACGGCGTGGTCACCTACGCCGAGGCCGCCGCGGTGCAGCCGTTCGCGAACTCGGTGGTCACCCTCACCCTCACCGGGGCGCAGGTGCGCCAGGTGCTGGAGGAGCAGTGGCAGCCGGAGGGTTCCTCCCGCCCGTTCCTGGCCCTCGGCGTCTCCGACGGGTTCTTCTTCACCTACGACCCGGACGCCCCCGCGGGGCAGCACGTCACCTCGGTGACGCTGGACGGGCGCGAGCTGGACCCGGCGGCGACGTACCGGGTGACGGTGAACAGCTTCCTGGCCTCCGGCGGGGACAACTTCACCACCCTGGCCGAGGGCACCGAGCGCACCGAGCTGGGCCGGACCGACCTGGAGGCGTTCACCGCCTACCTGGGCCTGCCGGAGAACCAGCCGCTGACCGCGGACCAGGAGCCGCGCTCGGCGGTCGCCGTCCCGGCGCCGAGCCCGTCGCCCACCACGTCGGCCCCCGCGCCGGCGCCCACGACCGCGCCGACCACCGCGCCGACGACCGCGGCACCGGCGGCGCCGGTGCGCACCACCCGCCCGAGCACCACGACCACCCGCCCGGCCGCCGCCCGCACCGGGCGCCTGGCGAACACCGGCACCGACGTCGCCCCGTACGTGGCGACCGGCGCGGGGCTCGTGTTCATCGGCGGGTTCCTCATCGCGACCTCCCGCCGGCGGCGCACCTCCGCCTGAGGCCGCACCCGCTGCGCGGCAGGGCCACCCGGCAGGACCCGGGTGGCCCTGCGCGTTCCCCGGCGCCGGCCGCGCGGTTCTCCGGTGACTCCCGGCGCAGCGGGTTCGCCGCCCGGGGGACGCGGGCGGGCGACCGGGTGAGCGCAGCCGTCACCCGCAGCCACCGCTGCTCCCGGACGCCCAGGATGGGCGAGGCTCGTGCGGAGGTTCGCACGTCGACCCGGGAGGACGTGCGTGGACTCCGCCGACGCCGTGCGCAGCTGCCTGCGCCAGTACGCCGGCTTCTCCGGCCGCGCCCGCCGCGCCGAGTACTGGTTCTTCACCCTGTTCCACGCGCTGGCCGGGATCGCGGCGTACGCCGTGGTCCTGTTCCTCACCCTGGTCGGCAACGTGCTCGTCTCGATGAGCGGGGGCGCCGGTGAGGGGGTCGTCGCGGTCGTCCTGATCGCGGCGGTGGTCGTGCTCCTCGCCGGGACGTCCCTGGGGCTCCTGCTGCCGTCGCTGGCGGTCACCTGCCGCCGGTTGCACGACACCGACCGCTCCGGGTGGTGGATCCTGCTCAGCCTGGTCCCGTTCGGCTCTCTCGTGCTGCTGGTCTTGACCGTCTCGGACTCCGTGCCGGGGCCGAACCGCTACGGGCCGAGCCCGAAGGGCGTCACCGGCTCCCGCGCCCTCGCGTACTGACGCCGCTCCCCGGCCGGGTGCACCCCGGCCTCGCCGCGCCACGTCTGGTGGTCGCCCCGACGGTCGCCTCGCGGCGAAAGGCCGCTCGCAGCGGCTGGGGGTGAGGCCCGGGGACACGTACCGGGGCGACCACCCCGTTCAAGGGCGCGCGGTGCCCGTCGATTCCCGGGCACCGCGCGTGAGGTGCCTCACACCGCTCCGTGCGCCTGCTCCGGCGAGCGGCGCTCCAGCGCGGCGCCCTCGACGTCCAGCGCGGGCAGCCAGCGCAGCCAGCGCGGCAGCCACCACGCCGAGCGCCCCAGCAGGGCCAGCGCGGCGGGCACCAGCACCATGCGCACCACCACCGCGTCGGCGAGGATGCCGATGGCCAGCGCGAACGCGATCGGCTTGATCGTCGCGTCCCCCTCGGGCACGAAGCCCGCGAACACCGCGAACATGATCGCCGCTGCGGCCACCACCACGGGCGCCGCCTGCCGGAAACCGGTGCGCACCGCCGTCACCGGCTCGGCGCCGTGGGCGTGCGCCTCGTGCATCCGCGAGACCAGGAACACCTGGTAGTCCATCGCCAGGCCGAAGAGGATGCCGACCACGATGATCGGCGCCAGGCTCAGCAGCGGGCCGGTGGCCTCGGCGTTGACCACGTCCTTCAGCCAGCCCCACTGGAACACCGCGACGGTGGCGCCCAGCGAGGAACCGATGGTCAGCAGGAAGCCCAGCACCCCGACCAGCGGCACCAGCAGCGAGCGGAACACCAGGACCAGCAGCACCAGCGCCAGCCCCACCACGAGCACCAGGTACACCGGCAGCGCCTCGTCCAGGGTCCGGGAGACGTCCACGCTCACCGCGGTGTTCCCGGTGACGTACGCCTCGGTGCCCCCGGCGGCGTCGGCGGCCAGGCGGGCGCGGATGTCGGCCACGAGCTCGCGGGTGGCCTCGTCGTCCGGGCCGGTCGTCGGGATGGCGGTGACGAGGGCGGCGGTGCCGTCCGCGTTCGGCTGGGCGGGCGTGGCCAGCGCCACGCCCGGCAGCTCGGCGAGCTCCGCCTGCACCTGCTGGGCGCGCTCGTACGCGCCCTCGCCGTCCACCAGGACCAGCAGCGGCCCGGTCACGCCCGCCCCGAACCGCTCGGACAGCAGCTGCGCGGCGCGCGCCTGGGTGCTGTCGTCCGGGGGCAGCTGGCTCAGCGTGGTGCGCAGCGAGAACACCGGCACGGCGACGACCGCCAGCACCACCGTGGCGGCCAGCAGGCTGGGCCAGCGCCGCCGCGTCACGGTGCGCGCCCAGCCGCTGAAGAACCCCCGGTCGGCGGCGTCGCGGGAGGGCACCGCGACGTGCTGCCCGCCCTCGTGGGTCAGCGCCCGGCGCGCCCGCCGCGGCAGGGCCCGCAGGCCGATCAGGCCCAGCACGGCCGGCACGAGGGTCAGCGCCACCAGCACGGCCACGACGACCGTGGCGGCGGCCGCCAGGCCCATCTCGGTGAGGAACGGGATGCCGGCCACCGACAGGCCCGCCAGCGCGATGACGACGGTGAGCCCGGCGGTCAGCACCGCCGAGCCGGCGGTGCCGGTGGCGATCGCGGCGGCCTCGGGCACGGGGCGCCCGTCCAGCAGCTCGTGCCGGAAGCGCGTGACGATGAACAGGGCGTAGTCGATGCCGACGGCCAGGCCCAGCATCACCGCGAGGATCGGGGTGGTGGACTGCAGGTCCACGAAGCCGGTGAGCACGGTGATGCCCAGGACGCCGGTGGCGACCCCCACCAGCGCGGTGAGCAGGTTCATGCCGGCCGCCACCAGCGAGCCGTAGGTGATGGCCAGCACCACCAGGGCGGCCACGACGCCGATCGCCTCGGCGGCGCCGCCGACCTCAGAGACCGCCTGCGTGGCCTCGCCTGTGGCCTCCGCGGTCAGCCCCGCGGCGCGCGCGTCCTCCAGCACGCCCAGCAGCGCCTCGCGCTGCGCCTCGGTGATCTCCGGTGCCTGCACGTCGTAGGTGACGGTGCTGTAGACGGCGCGCTGGTCGGGGGAGACCGTCGGCGCCTGCGGGTCCAGCGGGTTCGTGGCGCTCGCCACGCCGGGCAGCTCCTGCAGCTGCGCGACGAGCTGCGCCACGGTCGCGGCGTTCTCCGGCGCGGTGACCTGCTCGCCGTCGGGGGCCTGCAGGACCACCTGGGCGCTCGCGCCGGTGGAGCGCTCGCCGAAGCGCTCGTCGATCAGGCGCAGCGCCGTCGTGGACTCCTGACCGGGGATCTCGAAGGTGTTCACGGTGGAGCCGGCCAGCGTGGCGGCGCCGACCCCGGTGCCCAGCAGGACGAGCACCCAGACGCCCACGACCAGCAGGCGGTGGCGCACCGCCCCCAGTCCCAGGCGGTGCAGGAAGGTGGCCATGGAGTTCCTCCGGGTTCTCAGGCGCCGGCGCCGGTGCCGGCGTCGGTGGGGGTGGGGTGGCCGAGGGCGCCGAGCGCGGCGTCGACGAGCAACGGGCGCACGGCCCCGGCGTCGTGGGGGGCGTCGTGCGGGGCGCGGCAGGCCAGCGCGGCGATGGCCAGCCCGCCCAGGGCGCTGGTCAGGCGCACGGCGCGCTCGGTGCCGACGACGGTGCCGGTGCTGGTGGGCGCGGGGGCGGCGAACGCCTCGAAGAGGGCGTCCGCGAGCTCGGTCAGCGCCAGGGCCTGCTCCTCGCCGCGGCTGACCGACGACAGCGCCAGGGCGGTGAAGCCGGGTCGCGCCAGGGCGAGGTCGGCCAGGGCCTCCAGGACGGCGCGGTCCCGGCCGGGGCCGGGCGGGGAGGCGGTGACGCCGTCGACGACGCGGCGCACGCGCTCCAGGGTCGCCGCCAGCGCCGCGGCCTGCAGCGCGTCCTTGGTGGGGAAGCGGTGCAGCAGGCCCGTCTTGGAGTAGCCGGTGGCGTCGGCGACGCGCTGCACGGAGGTCTCCGCGAAGCCGTGGCGGGCGAAGAGGGCGGCGGCGGTGTCGAGGATCTCCTCGTCGATCTGCTCTCGGGTGGGACGGGGCACCGGACCATCGTAGGCCCTTGTGGACCACTTCGGTCGGTCGAGGACCGTGGCGGTCGGTCAGGGACCGGT
This sequence comes from Kineococcus auxinigenes, assembly GCF_050871525.1. NCBI lineage: Bacteria > Bacillati > Actinomycetota > Actinomycetes > Kineosporiales > Kineosporiaceae > Kineococcus > Kineococcus auxinigenes. The sequence goes on from NZ_JBKBCT010000037.1 coordinate 27,515, forward strand.
GCTGCCGGGCTGCTCGCGCGCCACCTCCAGTGCACGCCCGCCGCGGCTCCCGCGCGAGCCGGGGAGTGTCCCCGGGCGGGCCTACCCTGGGGCGCGATGAGCACCCTGTTCGACGACCTCCCCCTCGGCGGCCCGGGCGACGTCCCCGCCGGCCGCCCCGCCACGCCCGCCCGCGGCGACGGCGGTGCCGCGCTGCTGGCCGGCCTGAACCCGCAGCAGCGCGAGGCCGTCGTGCACGCCGGCTCCCCGCTGCTCATCGTCGCCGGCGCCGGCTCCGGCAAGACCCGCGTGCTGACCCACCGCATCGCCCACCTGCTGGCCGAGGGGCGCGCCACCCCCGGGCAGGTCCTCGCGATCACCTTCACGAACAAGGCCGCCGCCGAGATGCGCGAGCGGGTGGCCGCCCTGACCGGCGAGTTCGTCGGGATGGGTGCGCGCAGCATGTGGGTGTCCACGTTCCACTCCGCGTGCGTGCGGATCCTGCGCCGGGAGGCGGCCACCCTGGGGATGCGCTCGTCGTTCTCCATCTACGACTCCGCCGACTCCCAGCGCCTGATGGCGATGGTCGTGCGCGAGCTGGAGCTGGACCCCAAGAAGCACGCCCCCCGCGCGCTGAGCGTGATGGTCTCCAACCTCAAGAACGAGCTCGTCGACGAGGAGGCGTACGCCGAGCGCGCGCACGCCGAGGACGCCGCCCCGGCCGAGCGCGTGCTGGCGCAGGTGTACCGCACCTACCAGCAGCGGCTGCGCCAGGCGCACGCGATGGACTTCGACGACCTCATCTCCTCCACCGTCCACCTGCTGCAGGCGTTCCCCGACGTCGCCGAGCACTACCGCCGCCGCTTCCGCCACGTCCTCGTCGACGAGTACCAGGACACCAACCACGCCCAGTACGTCCTCGTGCGCGAGCTCGTCGGCGGGTCCGTCAGCGAGGCCGCCGCCCGCGCCGGGCACGCCCTGGCGGTGCCGCCGGCGGAGCTGACCGTCGTCGGCGACGCCGACCAGTCGATCTACGCCTTCCGCGGTGCCACGATCCGCAACATCACCGAGTTCGAGCAGGACTACCCGGACGCCAGGACGGTCCTGCTGGAGCAGAACTACCGCTCCACCCAGACGATCCTCACCGCCGCCAACCAGGTCATCGCCGTCAACACCGACCGCCGCGCGAAGAACTTGTGGACCGCCTCCGGGGCGGGGGAGAAGATCGTCGGCTACGTCGCCGACGACGAGCACGGCGAGGCCCAGTTCGTCGCCGACGAGGTCGACCACCTGCACGACACCGCGGGCGTGCGCTACGGCGACGTCGCGGTGTTCTACCGCACCAACGCGCAGTCCCGGGCGCTGGAGGAGGTGTTCATCCGCACCGGCCTGCCCTACAAGGTCGTCGGAGGCACCCGCTTCTACGAGCGCCGCGAGGTCAAGGACGCCATCGCCTACCTGCGCGTGCTCGACAACCCCGACGACACGGTGAACCTGCGCCGCGTCCTGAACGTCCCCAAGCGCGGCATCGGCGAGCGCGCCGAGGCGTCGCTGGTGGTGCTCGCCGAGCGCGAGCGCATCCCCTTCGGGCAGGCGCTGGAGCGCGCCGACGAGGCCGCCGGCCTGGTGTCGCGCTCGCTGAAGGCCGTGCAGGGCTTCGCCCAGCTCGTCGCGGACCTGCGCACCCTCGCCGAGTCGGGCGCCTCCCCGGCCACCGTCCTGCAGGCGGTGCTGGAGCAGACCGGCTACCTCGCGGAGCTGCGCGCCAGCGACGACCCGCAGGACGAGTCCCGCGTGGAGAACCTCGCCGAGCTGGTCGCGGTGGCCGAGGAGTTCTCCGACGCCGACCCCGACGGCACCCTCTCGGACTTCCTGGAGCGCGTCTCCCTGGTCGCCGACGCCGACCAGATCCCCGAGGAGGAGGACGGCGGCGGTGTCGTGACCCTGATGACCCTGCACACCGCCAAGGGCCTGGAGTTCCCCGTCGTCTTCCTCACCGGCATGGAGGACGGCACGTTCCCGCACCAGCGCTCCCTGGGCGACCCCGACCAGCTGGCCGAGGAGCGCCGCCTGGCGTACGTGGGCCTGACCCGCGCCCGCGAGCGGCTGTACCTGTCGCGCTCGGCGGTGCGCAGCGCGTGGGGCGCGCCGCAGCAGTACCCGGCCAGCCGGTTCCTCGACGACGTCCCGGCGGACCTGCTGGACTGGCGGCGCGGCGAGGCCGCGTTCGCGGCGTCCTCCGCCTCCCCGTCCTCGCTGCGGCCCCCGTCGCGGCCGGTGGCGCGCTCGGCCGGCAGTCGGCCCGTCATCAGCCTGGCCCCCGGCGACCGCGTCACCCACGACAGCTTCGGCCTGGGCACCGTGGTGCGCCTGGAGGGCGAGGGTGACAAGACCGTCGCGCACGTCGACTTCCGCGGCGAGGGCACCAAGCGCCTGCTGCTGCGCTACGCGCCGGTCGTCAAGCTCTGAGGCGGCGCGGGAGGTTCCGGCCCCGGCCGTGACGGGGTGGTCCCCGGACGCGCCCGGCCGGCGCTCCGGGCCGCCCCACCCCGCTGTTCGCCGGAACGTCCGCTCCCGGCCCTGGTGCGCGACGAGCGCGTGCCCCAGACTCGCTCCCGACAGGCACCACCACGGCTGCAGGGGGTCCGGCCATGAGTGAACTGCGCACGCAACCGGTCGTCTCGGGACGGAGCTACCTCGTCGACCGGGTCGGCGGCCGTGCTCCGCGGGACCTGGAGGACTTCACGGGGGAGACGTCCTTCCTCCTCACCCTCGGGCCGCACGTGCACGAGGTCGTCGGCGTCGGCCGCGTCCAGGACGGGGTGGTGCGCGTGCACGAGAAGTCCGGCGGGCCCGGCGGCAAGGACGTGCGGGTGTGGTGCGTGCGGCGCACCGAGCGGGGCTTCGAGGCCGAGCACGCCGGTCGCTGACGCGGCGGGGACGGTGCGGCCCGGGCGGGGAGCGTCACCCGCGCGCCTCAGGTCCGGGGTGCGCCGTGCCGATACCGGTACCCGGTGGGTGCGGGAGCCCGTGCCGCCGCACCGGGGTGGCGGGAGGTGAGCAGCTGTGGGGACGCGCGGGTGGCGGGTGGGGCTCGTCGTGAACCGGGTGGAGGACTACGCCCTGCCGGTGATCCGGGGCATGGAGTCCGTCCTCGCCCCGGCGGGGGCCTCGCTGCTGGTCCTCGTGCACCCTCGGTCGGCCCCGCAGCCGCAGCCCTGGGTCGAGCGCCTGCGCCGCGCCGGGAGCATCGACGCGCTCGTCGTGAGCACCGTGGTCGACCCCGTCACCGGCGTCTCGGACGTCGCCGGGCTGGCCGCCCAGGCCGCCGGGCTGCCCGTGGTCACCCTCGGTGGCGACGTGCCCGGCGTGCCGGACGTCAGCGGCGACAACGCCGCCGGCGTGGCGCTGGCCGTGGCGCACCTGCTCGCCGGTGACCGCCGGCACCCGCTGCTGGTGGCCGGCCCCGCCGACTCCGCCGACTCCGCCGAGCGGGAGGCCGCCTTCGCCGCGGCCGTGGCCGGCGCCGGCCTGCCCCCGGCGCCGGTGGTGCGCGCCGGCTTCCACCGCGAGACCGCGTACCGCCGCACCGTGGAGGCGCTGAGCGCGCTGGGCACCGTCGACGCCGTCTTCGCCGCGAACGACGAGATGGCCCTGGGGGTGCTGGACGCGCTGGCCGCCCGCGGGCGGCGGGTGCCGCGGGACGTCGTGGTCGCCGGCTTCGACGACACCCGCGCCGCGGCCACCGCCGAGGTCCCGCTGACCAGCGTGGACCCGCGCCTGCGGGAGCAGGGCGAGCGCGCCGGGCAGCTGGTGCTGGGCCTGCTGCGCGGCGAGCGCGTGCCCGCCCGGGTGCGCACGGGGTGCGAGCTGGTGGTGCGCGCCTCCACGGGCGGTCCCGACGGCGCCGGGTCGTCCGCCGCGGGTGGCACCGTGCCCGTGGCGCTGCTGCGGGACGTGCGCTCGGAGCTCCTGGTCACCCACCACCTCCTCGGCCTCGAGCACGGCCTGTCGTCCGTGGCGAGCGAGGACGAGCTGACGCGTGAGCTGGCCGCGTACCTGCCCCGCGTCGCCGTGCGCCGCGCGCACCTGGCGAGCGTCCACGAAGGCCTCGCGCACCTCGTCCACAGCACCGACGGCAGCGGCGGCACCGGCGGCACCGGCGGCGCCCCCGCCGGTCCCTACCCCGTCGAGGAGCTGCTGCCGCCCGCGCGGCGTGGCGAGCTCGCCCGCGGCACCCTCGTCGTGCAGCTGCTGACCCCCGGCGGCCGCGAGCGCGGCCTGCTGCTCTACGAGCAGGAGCGCCTGGACCGCTACACCGCCGAGGCGCTGCAGCAGCACTTGACCGGTGCGCTCCAGGGCCTGCAGCGCGCCCGCCGGGCCCGCGAGCGCGCCGAGGAGCTGGAGCGGCTGGTCGCCGAGCGCACCGCTCAGCTGCAGGCGGAGGTCCACAGCCGCCGCCTCGCGCAGGAGGAGCTGACCCGCGCCAACGCCCGGCTGTCCGAGGCGCTGCTCGTGGACGGCCTGACCGGCGTGCGCAACCGGCCCGCCTTCGACGACGCCCTGCGCCGGGCGTGGCAGCAGCACTCGCGCACCGGCGCCCCGCTCAGCGTGCTGCTGTGCGACGTGGACCGCTTCAAGGCCTACAACGACTCCGCCGGGCACCTGGCGGGCGACGCGTGCCTGCGCGCGGTCGCCACCTGCATCGCCTCGGCGGTGCGTTGCAGCGACCACGTGGTGGCGCGCTTCGGCGGGGAGGAGTTCGCCGTCGTCCTGCCCGGCACGGACCTGGCGGCCGCCCGGCAGGTCGCCGAGCGGGTGCTCGCCCGGGTGCGCGGGGCGGCGCTGCCGCACCCCGGCGGTGCCGCCGGGAGCACGGTCTCGATCAGCGTGGGCGTCGCCACCAGCCCCGGCACCGTCCCCGGGGGCACGACGTGCGAGGACCTGCTGCGCGCGGCCGATGCGGCGCTGTACCGGGCCAAGGGGACCGGTCGCGACCGCCTGGTGCTGGCGGGCTCACCGTCCTGACCGCCCGTCCGGGCGGGTGCGCTCGGCCCGGCGGGTCAGCGCGGTCACCGCGGCGGCGGCGACGAGCAGGCAGGTGACGTCCACGGCGACCAGCAGCGGCGGTACCGGGGCCACCTCCGGGGTCACGGTCAGCGCGCCGGCCAGCGCCGCCGGGACCATGAGGACCACGTTGTTCACCGCGTGCAGCACCACGGCCGCCTCCAGGCCGCCGGTGCGCCACACCAGCCACGACGCGACCAGCCCGAACACCACCCGGTCGGCGAACAGCAGGGCGTCCTCGGCGCCGTGCGCGGCGCTGAACAGCGCCGCCGAGGCCAGGGCGGCCAGGACCGCGCCCACCGCGGGGCGGGCGGACCACGAGCCGACGGCCTGGCTGAGCCAGCCGCGGAAGAAGAACTCCTCCCCGGCGGCCTGCAGCGGCGTGGTCAGCACGACGACCACCACCAGCGCCACCGCCTGCCGCGCGCCCGGCGCGGTGCCCGGCCCGAACGGCGCCCGCCCGGCGAGGACCTCGACCGCCACCACCGCGAGGTTCGCCGCGACCAGGACGGCCAGCACGACCGGCACCACCCGCAGCGCCCAGCGCCAGCGCCAGCGCCCCTCGACCGACGACACCGCCCCCGGACCGCGCCGGTGCCCGGCGCGCACGCCCAGCCACGCCAGCGGCACCCCGGCCGCCAGCGCGAGGTTCATCGCCAGCAGTCCCCACCAGGTGCTGGACACCGCCTCGTCCAGCGCGGTGCCGCTGCGGCCGGTGAGGGCCTGCGCCACCCCGAAGGTGATCCCCAGCGCCAGCACGACGGCGACCAGGCCGCCGGTGACGGCCGCGGCGCCCACCAGCGGACGCCACCACCGGTGCTGCGGGCCGCGCAGGGCGCCGGTGTAGCGGGCGGCGGGGCAGCGGGAACCGGGGTCGGCCGGGGTGCAGCGGGCCGGAGCGGTGGAGGTGGTCACCCGGCGAGCGTGGCCGGGCGGCACCGCCGGCCGCGTCCGCCGCACGGCGCGCCGCCGCGTCGACCTCGGTCGATGCCGCGTGGCCGGGAGGCGACGTCCGGCGGTCCCGCACGGGGGCGTCGCCCTCCTAGCCTGGTGGCGTGAGCGGTGCAGCGGTGGTGTTCGAGGCCACGGACGTCCCCCGGCCCTGGCGGCGGCGCGGTCGGGTGGCGGCGCGGGTGGCGGGCGATGCCGCCCTGGTCGCCGCGTGCCTGGTCACGGGGGCGGTCTTCCTCGGCATGGAGCTGGACCCCGCTTCCGGGCCGCGGGTGCGCGGTGACGCCGTGCTCGTCCTGGACGTCCTGCTGGGGCTGCCCGCCTGCTTCGCGCTGTTCGCCCGCCGCCGCTTCCCGGTCGTGGTCGCCGGCGTCCTCGTGGTCGTGTCCGTGGTCTCGACGTTCGTGGCGGTGCCGTGCCTGGTGGCGCTGTTCAGCGTGGCGGTGCGCCGGCGCTGGCCCGCGGTCGCGTCGGTGGCGGTGGGCACGGTGCTGGCCGGGACGGTGTACGGGCTGCTGTGGCCCGAACCGGGTCTCCCGACGTGGGCGCTGCCCCTGTTCCTGACGGCCCTCGTGGTCCCCGTCGCCGGGTGGGGGGCGTACGTGCGCACCCGCCACCAGCTGGTGGAGTCGCTGCGCCGGCAGGCCGAGCAGGCCCGCGCGGAGCAGGAGCTGCGCGTGCAGCGGGCCCGCGCCACCGAGCGGGCCCGCATCGCCCGCGAGATGCACGACGTCCTCGCCCACCGCCTGTCCCTGGTGAGCATGCACGCCGGTGCCCTGGAGTTCCGCCCCGGCGCTCCCGCCGAGGACGTCGCCCGCGCCGCCGGCGTCATCCGCGCCGGCACCCACGAGGCGCTGGAGGACCTGCGCGACATCCTCGGCGTGCTGCGCGCCGGCGAGGTGGGCACCGGCACCGAGGAGGCGTCCGGCCGGCCGCAACCCACCCTCGCCGACGTGCCCGGCCTGGTGGGCGAGGTGCGCGCGGCGGGTGCGGCGGTCGAGCTGGACGTGCGGGTGCCCGAGCAGGCGCAGCCGCCGGCACTGGTGGGGCGCACCGCCTACCGCGTCGTGCAGGAGGGGCTGACCAACGCCCGCAAGCACGCCGCCGGTCACGCGGTGCGGGTCGTCGTGGCCGGCGCCCCCGGCTCCGGCCTGGAGGTCACCGTCCTCGACGACGCGGGCCCCGCGCCCCTGACGCCGTTCCCCACCACGACCACCGGCACGACCGCGGTGCCCGGTGCCGGGCTGGGGCTGGTGGGGCTGGCCGAGCGGATCGCCCTGGCGGGCGGGGAGCTCGAGCACGGCCGCGCCGCCGGGGGTTTCCGCCTGCGGGCCAGGCTGCCGTGGCCGGCGTGAGCGGCGGGGGCAGCGTCGAGGACAGCGGCGGGGCCGGGGCCGGCGCGCCCGTGCGGGTGCTCGTCGTCGACGACGACCCCCTCGTGCGCTCGGCGCTGGCCGTGGTCCTCGGCGGGCTCGACGACGTCACCGTCGTGGGGGAGGGCGGCGACGGTGAGCAGGCCGTCGCGCTCGCCGCCGCCACCGCGCCGGACGTCGTGCTGCTGGACGTGCGGATGCCGCGGCGCGACGGCATCAGCGCCGCCCGGGAGATCACCGCCCGGCAGGGGGCGGCCGGCGCCGGCCCGCGAGTCGTGGTGCTCACCACGTTCGGCGACGACGAGGCCGTCCTGGCGGCGCTGCGCGCCGGAGCCGACGGGTTCCTGCTCAAGGACACCCCGCCCGCCGACATCGTGGTGGCCGTGCGGCGAGCGGCCGCCGGCGAGCCGGTCCTGTCCCCGGACGTGGTGCGCCGGCTCATCGGGCGGGCCACCGCTCCCGCGCCGGCCGCGGACGCCGACCGGCGCCAACGGGCCCGGCACCTGCTGGAGCGGCTCGGGGACAAGGAGCGCCGCGTCGCCGTCGCCGTCGGCCAGGGCCTGCCCAACGCGGAGATCGGTGCGCGGCTGTCGATGAGCACCGCGACCGTGAAGGCGTACGTCTCCCGCGTCATGGACCGCCTGGAGGTGGACAACCGGGTGCAGGTGGCGATCGTCGTGCACGACGCGGGGCTGGCCTGAGCCGCCGGCCCGGCGCGATCGGCGCCCGGGCGGACGGCGCCGCCGCGGGGGACCGCCCGGTCCGTCAGGCGGGGAGGTGACCCCACAGCACGTCCAGCTCACCCTCCACCTCGACGCCGCCCAGCGCGGCGGGCAGCAGGAACGTGCTCGCGCGGGCCAGTTCCCCGTGGAAGCCCTCCGCCCGCACCGTGACCGGCGCAGGCCCCACGTTGGTGAGCACCTGCGCGGTGCTGAACTCCCGGCGCACACGCACCGGGTGCGCGCAGCGCCAGCGGTGCAGGACGAAGTACGGGCCCTCGCAGCACACGGCGCGCCGCACCCCGTCCTCGTCGGCGGGGACGGTGGCGTCGGTGATCGTGGCGCGCGCGTCCAGCCGCGCCTCGCGCAGCAGCGCCTCGACGTTCTCGCGGCGCCGTTCGTCCGGGACGGGGGAGCCGTCGGCCATCTCGTACGGCATGGCGTGCTGCTGCGTGTCGGAGGTCTGCTCGATCTCGTAGACCAGGGTGCCGGGCCCGAAGGAGTGGACCGTGCCGCCGGGCACGTACACGGTGTCGCCCGCCGCGACGGGGAACCGCTCCAGGACGGCGTCGAAGTCCTGGGCCAGCAGCGCCTCGCGCAGCCGTTCGGGGCCCACGTCCGCGCGGACCCCCGCCAGGGCGGTCGCGCCGGGCTCGGCGGCCAGCACGTGCCACGCCTCCGTCTTGCCGTTCTCGGCACCCTCCAGCTCCCGGGCTGCGGCGTCGTCGGCGTGCACGTGCACCGGCAGGGCGCTCGCGCCGTCGATGAGCTTCGTCAGGATCGGGAAGCGGCTGCCGGACCAGCCCGGTCCGACCAGCTCCCCGGGGTGCTCACGCACCAGGTCGCGCAGGGCGGTGCCGGCCAGCGGGCCGTCGACGACGACACCCACCTCGCCGTCCACGTCGCTGACCTCCCACGTCTCGGCGACGCGGCCGCCGGGCAACCCGCTGCGCCCCAGCGCCTCGGCGATCGCGCGACCGCCGAACACGTGCTGCTTCACGGGCGTGCTCAGGCGCAGCGGGTACCACTCCACGACGGTCCTCCCCTCAGAGGATCGGCTTTCCGCCGGTCACCGCGACGCGCGCGCCCGAGACGTAGCTGGCCTCGTCCGAGGCCAGCACCACGTACACCGGGGCCAGTTCCGCCGGCTGGGCGGCGCGGCCCATCGGCACCTGCTGGCCGAACTGCGCCACCTTCTCCTCCGGCATGGTGGCCGGGATCAGCGGCGTCCACACCGGCCCGGGAGCCACCGAGTTCGCCCGGATGCCGCGCTCGGCGAGCAGCTGCGCCATCGAGGCCGTCATGTTGGCGATGGCCGCCTTCGTCGCCGCGTACGGCAGCAGCGTCGGGCTCGGGTTGTCGGAGTTCACCGAGCTGGACCCGATGATCGACGCGCCCGGCTGCATGTGCGGCAGCGCCGCCTTGGTCAGGTGGAAGAACGCGCTGAGGTTGGTGTGGATCGTGCGGTCCCACTCCTCGTCGGGGGTCTCCTCGATCGAGTCGCGGTTCATCTGGAACGCGGCGTTGCTCACCAGGACGTCGACGCGGCCGAACTCCTCCACGGCCTTGGCGATGACGGCGCGGCAGTGCGCCGGGTCGGCCAGGTCACCGGGCACCAGGACCGCCTTGCGGCCGGCCTGCTCCACCCACTTCGCGGTCTCGCGGGCGTCCTCGTCCTCGTTGAGGTAGCTGATGAGGACGTCGGCGCCCTCACGGGCGTAGGCGATGGCCACGGCCCGGCCGATGCCGGAGTCACCGCCGGTGATGACGGCCTTCTTGCCCTCCAGGCGGCCGGTGCCGCGGTAGCTCTCCTCGCCGTGGTCCGGCTTCGGGTCCATCGCGCCGGTGGTGCCGGGGACGTCCTGCGACTGCTCGGGCTGCTGCTGCGACATCGGGCGTGTCCTCCTCGCGGTGCGGTGCGGTGCGGTGCTGCGTGCGGCGCGGCCGGCGTGCCGCTGCACTCCCGGGCGTACCCGCTGCGCGGCGTCCCAACCGCGCAGCGACCCGTGCACCTGGCAGGGTGCGGGCGTGCGCCTGCTGCTGGCCCGCGCCCTCACCGAGGCGCTCGCCCCCGCCCCCCTGGCCGCCGCCGCGCTGCTGCTCGTCGCGGTGCGCTCGGCGTCCTCACCGGCGGCGGGCCTGGGCTGGGGAGCGCTCGCGGCCGTGCTCGCCGTCGGCATCCCCTACGGGGTGGTGCTGGCCGGGGTGCGGGCCCGGCGCTGGGGCGACCACCACCTGCGGGTGCGCCGGCAGCGGTTCGCGCCCCTGGCGCTGGGCACCGCCACCAGCGCGGCGGGCTGGGTGCTGCTGCGGGTGCTGGGGGCGCCGCGCGAGCTGCTCGCGCTCCTGGCCGCGTCCGGGACCGGGCTCGCGGTGTGCCTGGCCTCCACCCTGGTGTGGAAGACGTCCGTCCACGCCGGTGCCGCGGCGGGGAGCGCGGTCGTCGTGGCCCTCACCCTCGGGCCGTCCACCCTGGGGTGGACGGTGCCCCTGGTCGCGGGGGGGGGGGGGGGGGGGGGGGGGGGGGGGGGGGGGGCGCCGCCCCCCCCCCCGCGCCGGGGCCCGGCGCGGGCCGCGGCCCCCCGGGCGCGGGGGGGGGGGGGGCGGCGGTCAGGTTGTGTT